>CAMYLH010000702.1 GCA_947259065.1 uncultured Desulfobacterales bacterium | reverse complement strand
GCATGGATAATTTATGGGACGGTGTCAAAGGGATTGTCAAAAAAAATAATCATATTTTAGTTCTTGTAAAACCGAATGGATCTTTGGATCTGCCGGGAGGACGTGTTGAAAATGGGGAGACGATTAAATCTGCCTTGCGGCGCGAAATTAACGAAGAAACAGGTTTGAAAGTGGCAATCCACGATCCTGTGGAAGAATGGTCATTTTACAAAACACCGAACCACTTGATAAAGGGAATCACTTTGGATTGTGATTATATTGAAGGAAAGGTCAGAATCTGTAGCGAGCACCAACGTTATTTTTGGGCCGCGGTCGATCGCATTAACCATCTTATTTTCAACCGCAATTTTTTGAGAAATCTTAAATTTACATAAGCTTCGTTTCGCAGGGGAAGGAGACTTCCTGTTAAGAGGTTTAGTTACCGCTTGACGATGAAAAGCCACGACGAGGCAGAGATTACAGAAGATGGAAATAATCGAAGACATCCAGGATGACATCCGTATTTATCGACTTAAAGGGCGTCTGGATTCAAATACCTCTCAAGGGCTGGAAAGCAAAATTTTTCAGGCAATTTCCGGCGGATCAAAAAGAATAATTGTTGATTTTACGGATCTCAATTACATCTCAAGTGACGGTTTACGAGTGATATTAAAAACCACCAAGGCCATCAAACGCGAAGACGGTCAGATTATGCTCTGCTGCATGCAAGACTATGTTAAGGAAGTCTTTGAAACTGCCGGGATTGGCTCTCTTCTTCCAATGGTTGCCACCATGGCCGACTCTCTAAGGGCTTTTTCGCCTGACCTTTAGGAAAACGAGCGAATGCGTATCCATGAAATTTCATTTCAATATAGTCTTGTATTTTTTAGCGGATAAGATAGCGACCAAAAACTCGATTTGCTTGACTTGGTAGGAGGATAAGTATATGTTCGCCGCTTCATTATTTAATGCAGAAAGATCGTATTTAAGCAAAGGCTTGGCGACAAGTGACCAAAATATACATCAAACTCGTTCTTACCATGATTTTCTGGGGAGGGACTTTCATTTCAGGCCGTATGTTGGCCGGGCATGTCCCTCCTTCTATCGCTGCTTTTTTACGGTTTGCAACGGCGGCCACGGTTTTGCTGATCGTGCTTTATCGACGAAACGGCCGCTTGCCGACGGTACCAACGCGTCTTCTCCTGCCGATCATTTGCCTCAGCCTCACGGGTGTATTCAGCTATAACATGTTATTTTTCTGGGGGCTCCAATCGGTTGCCGCCGGCCGGGCTTCAGTGATTATTGCCAACAATCCGGTCTTCATTGCTGTGTTTGCTAGCCTCATCTTTAGAGAACGATTGGGCTTGATCAAATCACTGGGAGTGCCTATCTCAGTGATTGGTGCTGTCATTGCCATATCAAACGGCGACGTGGCAGGGTTATTGAGCGGAGGTTTCGGCCGGGGCGATCTGATGATCTTTGGATGCGTTCTAAGTTGGGTGGCGTTTTCCCTGATCGGCAAGGCCGTGATCGACCATATACCGCCGCTGACGGCCATTTTCTATACGTCAACTTTGGGAGCGTTATTGCTCCTCTTTCCAGCCATCCTGGACGGACTCTTCGGAACCCTTGGAAAATATACGTTTCTTGATTGGGGCAATATTGCATTTCTCGGTATATTTGGAACGGCACTTGGATTTGTCTGGTACTACGAGGGCATCGAACATATCGGTGCCACCCGGGCAGGCCTCTTCATCAACATAGTTCCTTTAAGTGCCATCATCATGGCATTTTTTCTCCTCGGTGAACCAGTTACCTTTTCGCTGCTGGTCGGCACAGTCCTGGTCCTGGCCGGCGTTTACCTGACGAACAACGGCCTGCCGCATCTCCACTGATTTCTCCGCTAGCCGATATTAGACGATTAAGGTTATCTCTTTTTCCATTTTTGATCTCAGTGTTATCGATTAAAATTGAATCCCGACCTCAGCCGATACCAGAATTATAACCTGAAGATAAGTGCTCAGAATTTCTTGACAATTCTTGATTATATTAATATCTATCTGATAAAATGCCGATTTCTGGAGGCCTTCATATGAATCAATTGGATCTAAGTATTTAGTATGGCAAGTCAGAATATTTTAGCTGTCGCTTACGGATTAGCCTCAGCATCCTTTTGGGGTACGAGTGATTTTTCAGGCGGTTTCGTCACGAAAACAAGCAGTGTCTTCGGTGTACTGCTGGTCGCCTATACTGCCGGGATCGCTCTTTTAACTGTCTGTGCGCTATGGGTTGGAGGTCCTTTACCAGATTTACATTCCTTCATTTTTGGCGTATCGGCAGGTATTGCCGGACTAATCGGGCTGGCCGCTTTTTACAAAGGTCTTGCTAACGAACACATGGGAATGGTGGCTTCGCTGGCAGCGGTTATATCGGCCGCTATCCCCGTCATTTT
>CAMYLH010000701.1 GCA_947259065.1 uncultured Desulfobacterales bacterium | reverse complement strand
CGACATCAAGGAGCAGGAAGTCTACTTTGGCGAAATCCCGCTCATGACGGTGAACGGCACGTTCATCATCAACGGGACCGAGCGCGTCGTCGTCAGCCAGCTTCACCGTAGCCCCGGTGTCTTTTTCGACCACGACCGTGGCAAGACCCACTCCTCCGGCAAGCTTCTCTACCAGGCCCGCATCATTCCTTACCGTGGCTCGTGGCTCGATTTCGAGTTCGACCCGAAGGACCTGCTCTACGTCCGCATCGACCGCCGCCGCAAGATGCCCGCGACGGTGCTGTTGAAGGCGCTCGGGTACAATACCCAAGAGCTCCTCAACTACTACTACGACACCGAGACGATCTACATCCTCTCGAAGGACCAGTACGCGAAGTCGATCGAGTACGAGCTTTTGCCCGGCCAGCGCGCCACCCACGACATCACGGTGGGCGACGATGTGCTGGTCCGTAAGAACCGCAAGTTCACCCGAGCGGCGATTCGCAAGCTCAAGTCAGCGGGCCTCGATTACTTGCCGATCGACTTCACCGAGGTGATCGGCAAGGTCGCCGCCGAGGACGTCATCGACGAGGACACTGGCGAGATTCTGCTAGCGGTCAACGAAGAGGTCACCGAAGCTCGCATCGACGCGCTGAACGAAGCCGGCGTCAACGAGTTCAAGGTGCTCTTCATCGACGGCCTCAACGTTGGTTCGTATCTTCGCGACACGCTGCTGGTAGACAAGGTGCAGTCGCAAGATGAGGGCATCCTCGAGATTTACCGACGCCTGCGACCGGGCGACCCTCCCACCCTCGACACGGCGAGGAACCTCTTCAACAACCTGTTCTTCAATCCGGAGCGCTATGACCTGAGCCAAGTCGGGCGTCTCAAGTTGAACTACAAGTTCTACAAAGACGTCGAAGAGGAAGAGCGGCCGGACCTCGATCATACGGTCCTCACCAACACCGACATTCTCGAGACGGTCAAGAACCTGATCGAGCTCAAGAACGGCCGCGGCTCGGTCGACGACATCGACCACCTGGGCAACCGCCGCGTTCGAGCCGTTGGCGAGCTGATGGAGAATCAGTACCGCATCGGCCTCGTTCGCATGGAGCGAGCAATCAAGGAGCGGATGAACATGTCTCAAGAAATTGAGACGCTCATGCCGCATGACCTGATCAATGCAAAGCCAGTAAGCGCCGTCGTGAAAGAGTACTTCGGTTCGAGCCAGCTCTCGCAGTTCATGGACCAGACCAACCCGCTCAGCGAGGTGACCCACAAGCGGCGTCTGTCCGCGCTTGGGCCCGGGGGGTTGACGCGTGAGCGCGCGGGCTTCGAAGTTCGAGACGTTCACACGACACACTACGGTCGTATCTGCCCGATTGAGACGCCGGAAGGACCGAACATCGGCCTCATCGCGTCACTTTCGACCTATGCGCGCGTCAACGAGTACGGTTTCGTCGAGACGCCGTACCGCAAGGTCGAGGACGGCATCGTGCTCGATGACCACGTGCGTTGGTACTCTGCCCTTGAAGAAGAAGGGCACTATATCGCCCAGGCGAACGCGAAAATCGCGCACCTGAGCCGCAAGCTCGAAGGAACGCTGATCAGCGCGCGCTTCAACGGCGAGTTCGTGATGGTTCCGCCAAAGACCGTTCAGTTGATGGACGTCTCGCCGAACCAGCTGGTTTCGGTCGCTGCTTCGTTGATTCCGTTCCTCGAACATGACGATGCGAACCGCGCCTTGATGGGTTCGAACATGCAGCGTCAGGCGGTTCCGTGCGTTCGAACGCACGCGCCCATCGCAGGCACAGGCATCGAGGCACGGGTGGCCCGTGACTCCGGCGTTTGCGTGGTTGCGCAGCAGGATGGTGTGGTCGAGTCGGTGGATGCGACGCGAATCGTCGTCAAGGCCGAAGGTCTTGCCGGCGCGTTCCCCGACATTTATCGCCTCAACAAGTTCCAGCGCTCCAACCAGAACACAGCCTACAACCAAACGCCGATCGTTCGCCCCGGAGACCGGGTCAAAGCTGGGGACGTCATCGCAGACGGCCCGAGCACCGACCGCGGTGAGCTCGCACTCGGCCAGAACGTGATCGTCGCTTTCATGCCATGGGGCGGGTACAACTTCGAGGACTCGATTCTGCTGTCCGAGCGAATCGCCAAGGACGACGTCTACACGTCGGTCCATATCGAGGAGTTCGAGTGCGTCGCTCGCGACACCAAGCTCGGCAAGGAAGAGATCACGCGAGACATCCCGAACGTCGGCGAAGAGGCCCTCAAAGACCTCGACGAGTCGGGCATCGTTCGTATCGGCGCCGAGGTCAGCTCGAGCGACATCTTGGTCGGTAAGATCACGCCGAAGGGTGAGACACAGCTCTCGCCCGAAGAGAAGCTCCTTCGCGCCATCTTCGGTGAAAAGGCTGGCGACGTCCGCGACACCTCACTCAAG
>CAMYLH010000700.1 GCA_947259065.1 uncultured Desulfobacterales bacterium | reverse complement strand
CGAATTTCCTCCATCTCAAAAGACACGCCCCCGAGAGAAATACCGCCATAGGTCAGATTCAGATTTTCGGTCCTCGGAACGATCAGGATGTTGGCGCCGTATTTTTCAAGTTTGTGATTGATGTCATTGGTCATGGCCTCAACATAAGTAATTATCCCAACCACCGTGGAAACCCCCAGGACCAGCCCGGCAAGCACGAAAGCCGCCTTTCCCTTACGTCGCAATAAATTTCTAAAAACAATAATTTTCAGGTTCATATTGAGTTATACCTTTCCTTCAAAGTTAAAATATTGCCGGCCGTCGAGGATATCCTTTACCTGGATAACCAATTTGCCATTGTCCAAGCTTCTGTTTAGGGGTGCCGGATTGCAGCCGCCTTTAACCTCGTTTACCAGGACGGACGCAAACCGGCGGCCGCAGTTGCGGCAAACCATGTGATCGCCTTCCTGGTAATAGCCCTTGCCGGCCGGCCAGCAGACATCGCAGGCATCAAATGCGGCCCTGATGATGCCGTCCGAACTTTTGAGAATGAAATAGCGGATGGTATGCTGTCCATCCGTATGCTCAAAATGACGTGCTTTGCCGTCCTCGAACAGACTGGCAGGGAAGGACACTGAAGTGCTGCCGGCAGCCGCCGGGGCGGATGCAATCGCCGACGGGTTTACACTGCTTTGATTTAAGTAGACAACCGCCGCACCGGCGATAAGCAGGGCACATAGGATACCGACAACAAGCGGCATTCGACTTCTTTTCTCGGTTCCGAGAATTACGGCTTTTTTGGCTGCAATTTTATCCTGGTCGCTTTTTTTACTTTTTTTAGACATAACAACAATTCCTTTCAATTTGGTATCGGTTGAGCCTTGCGGACACAGGGCCACGATAATCGGTAATAACAAAGGTTCATTTCGACGCTTGGTGTCTCCATGGCAATTTTTCCGGCTTGCCCTAGAATCGGCTGTCGGTAACATTCATTGGTAAGACGGATTTTACATCATGAAGAGGCTGCCGGCAAAATCCGGCAACAGGCGAGCATCAAATGAGAAAGGATTCGTTCTGAAGATAGATGGGTGCAGACTGTAATTCCCCCTGCACAAGTAGATAAGAGACGTTGTTTCTGAGATTGGGACGGTGGCTGAAGGAATCGGCTGGTATATCCATCGGAACGTCGGAATTCGTCAGATTAACGCCGACTGAGCCCGGGATAAACTCCGGTAGCCCAGGGGATTGGCCGGTTTCTAGATCACAGGGGATCATGGGATCTCCGCTGCAGAAACCTGCTGATAGTGGTATCAGCCCCTCGCCTTTGGAATCATGCATGCCCATCGGGCTGCTGTGACAGCAGCATTTTTCATCGCAAACCGACTCTGCCAATGCGCCAGCGCTAAACAAGCTGACACCCAACATCAGGGTCATCGCAAGGCAGAATCCTTTCGACATGAGCATTCTAATTCCGGCGGCTTTCTTATTCATAGTGTTTTAGTATACATAATATCAAATTCGCATGTCAATAGAAATGATCGGAAAATTATTAGGGGTGCAAAGAATTAGGTAGTATCTTATTTTAGTATACTGCGGTCGAGGATTGAGGCTGAAAATTTAACGGAATTGCAGAAAAACCTTGCCGCAAAGGATTGCCGAAGGCTCTTTACAAGGCTTCGGATCGTATATATATTTACGAGGAATTCGGATAAAGGCGAGCCGATTCAGGCAGTCTGGACCGAGAGAGGCGTGACGACGCCATCGGTCGCAAGCTGCCTATCGGCGGGGTCGACAGCATAGGAAAAAAAATATTAAAAGAAATGATCAAATAAGAAAGGATTAAAAATGAGTTACGATTTCAATGCGGATGATGTACTGGAAATGGCTGAACAGCTGGAAACAAACGGAGGCAAATTTTATCGTACAGCTGCGGATAGCACAAGTGATCCATCCAACAAAGCTTTCTTGCTGGAGCTGGCGGCAATGGAAGATCAACATGAAAAAACCTTTGTTGCCATGCGAGCGGAATTGTCCGAAAAGGAAAAAGAATCCACCATTTTCGATCCCAATGGTGAAGCCGGCATGTACTTACGCGCCCTGGCAGACACCCGTGTCTTTTTTGAAAAAGAGATTGATGTCACATCCATGAAAGCTATTCTAAAATCTGCGAGATTGATGTCACATCCATGAAAGCTATTCTAAAATCTGCCATTACGGCTGAAAAAGACTCTATCGTTTTCTATCTTGGAATGAAAGAGGCGATTGCGCAAGACCTTGGAAAGGGTCGTATCGATCACATTATCAAAGAGGAAATGGGTCACATCAAGCTGCTTAGCGGGAAACTGGCAGCATACAGAGACTAGTGCCCCGTCCTAAAAGTTTTGCATATTGGATTGGCGATATTTAATATCCTTATTAATGTCTTGTGGTTAATACGTTTTCAGAGACAGAGAAATCCGAAACTCGAATTTCGAAACTCGAGACAAATTTTAATGACCGAAATATCAATTACCAAAACTTTAGCCGTGCAGTGCTTGCTTAGTTCACAGAAGAAGGCGTCGCTCTATTGTTTGGGTCATTTTCATATTAGAATTTAGGATTTGTTTCTGATTTCAGTATTCGGATTTCGAATTTACGGCCTCAAATCAAAAGGCTGGATCTCAAAGCCTCATGGGGAAGAGCCGTTAAATTGGGTGGTGTAATCTAATTTATTACTCCTTGTCCCCGCTGTATTCCGCCAGATTTTCCAGTCCACCGCGATCGAGCAATGAGATCTTCTTTCCGTCGACGCTGATTAAATTCTGGCTGGAAAGCTTGGCAAACACACGGGCGGGACAAGGTTTCCGGTATCGTACCCAGAATGCTGGCGAGTTGACCTTTGGAAATTTTTAAGCTGACAACATCGTCAGTGTTCTGTTCATCTGCAAGGAATATCAGATAGGATGCCAGCCTCGCCGGCATTTCTTTAAGAGATAGATTTTCGATTTGAACGGCAAACTGGCGAAGTTTTTTAGACATGATTGCCAGCATGTTCAAGGCCAGCGACGGGTTTGCCGAGATCAAATCCACAAATGAAGCCCTATGGAAAAACAACACGCGGGTCTTGTCAATCGCCTGGGCATTGGCCGGAAATTTCTGGCCGGTAAACACCGGCACTTCACCGAACGGCTGGCCGGGACCGAAAATATGTAAAATCTGCTCTTTTCCTTCTGTGGAAACTTTAAAGACCTTTACGCGGCCCTCCGCAATGACGAAGAAGCCATTGCCCTCATCACCATCGGAAAAAATAATCTCACCCCGGTTGAATTGTTTCTTAACAGCAATTTTTCTAATGGCGGAAATTTGGTCCTCCGGAAGGCCGTTAAAAAGAGGAATGGTAGAAATAATGTTCACAATTTTATCCATAATACTCTCTTTTTATTTAATTTTTGATTTAAGTCAAGGCAATAAATGAATTCATCGGATAGACTCAAAGAAAATCAGGAAATTAAACGGCGACGCCATCGGCTTTGAATTTGACAGCGAAAGGATATCACCCATGAAATGTCCCGGGCAAGACACCCAATACTGGCAGGCCGGAGCAATCTTTGAAGTAAAATGCCCCAAATGCAATCATACCGTCGAATTTTTCAAAGACGATACCACCCGGAAATGCGGTGACTGCGGCCATCGGTTTATCAACCCGAATATGGATTTTGGCTGTGCATCTTATTGCCAGTATGCCGAACAGTGCATCGGGGATTTACCACCCGAA
Source organism: uncultured Desulfobacterales bacterium (assembly GCA_947259065.1). Taxonomy (GTDB): domain Bacteria; phylum Desulfobacterota; class Desulfobacteria; order Desulfobacterales; family JAFDCJ01; genus JAFDCJ01. Next base: position 1,514 of record CAMYLH010000700.1, on the reverse strand, counting down.
CTGCTGGCACAGAAGGAGGATCTTTTGAAAGATCGCGTGGCCATCGAAATGAAACGCTATTTCAAGAGCGATTTTAAAAGAATCGGTCACGCCACCCGGGTGGCACGGTATGCGGAGCGGATCGGAAAAAGTGAGGGCGGTAACCTGGCAGTGATTCTGTCAGCGGCGTATCTGCACGATATCGGAATTGTGGAAGCCGAAAAAAAATACCAGAGTACGGCGGCAAAATACCAGGAAAAGGAGGGCCCCCCTATTGCCGAGTCGATTTTAATAAAGCTGGGGGCGAAAGAAACGCTGATTGAAGATGTCTGTGATATCATCGGACATCACCATCACCCGAGATCCGATGAAACCATTAATTTTAAAGCCGTATATGATGCCGATCTTATAGAAAACATGGACGAAAAACACAAAGAGATGCCAGCGGATCCTGCCAAGCTGGCAGAGAAGATTGAAAAAATATTTTTGACAGCCAGCGGCCGCGAGGTCGCAAAAGAAATCCTATTATCATAACCATGGAGGCTTTGCGCCTCAGCTATTACAATAGAAGGAGATATCATGACAGTTTTGCGAAAAATTATAAAAATTGATGACGAGTTATGCGATGGCTGTGGCAATTGCATTCCGTCCTGCGCCGAAGGGGCATTGGAAATAGTAGATGGCAAAGCCCGAATGATAGCCGATTTTTATTGTGACGGTCTGGGCGCCTGCCTTGGTGAATGCCCTACCGGCGCTCTGAGTATTGTTGAACGTGAAGCGGCTGAATTCGACGAAAAAGCCGTCGAAGAACATCTATCGAAACAAAAAACAGAAAAGCCTGCGGTTATGCCAATGGTTTCAGGTGGTTGTCCGTCGGCAAGACTGCAAGCATTTTCACCGCGCGAAGCGGCAGCGGCATCAAGCCCCTGCCAGGCGGCCAACCAGCCGGCGGCATTCGAGCAATCCGAATCAGCTCTCTCCCATTGGCCGGTTCAGATTATGCTGGTACCGCCCACGGCCCCGTTTCTTAAAAATGCGGATTTACTGGTCGTAGCGGACTGTGTGCCGGTGACTTATCCTGATTTTCACAGAGATTTTCTGCAAGGAAAAGCCGTCATGATGGGTTGCCCGAAATTTGATGATGCCCAGCATTATATAGAAAAATTTTCACAGATTTGTAAAGTTTCCGGCATTAAAAGCATTACCAATGTGGTCATGGAAGTTCCATGCTGCTCGGCCCTTCCCATGATTGTCAAAAAAGGCATGGAACTGTCCGGTGTCACGATACCCATGGAAGAGGTCGTCATCAGCACCAGGGGCAAGGTCCTGGATCGACGCCGGGTTCAGGCGGCATGATCCTCTTAGATGACAGAAGACAGATGACGGAAAACAGATAACAGAATACGATGATCTGGCGCTTCGAAGGCCGAGCCTGGATTGAGCAGCGAACTTCGGAAAAAATATCCAAGCGCATCCCGCGACGAGCCCTTCGGTCGTGAGCTCAGGGTCGAACGACCGAGCCGAGTCGAATATCG
>CAMYLH010000699.1 GCA_947259065.1 uncultured Desulfobacterales bacterium | reverse complement strand
AGATCCAGCACAATAATTCCGACAACGATATCCAGCCAGTACGGCAGATCAAAATTGTTTAAGAGACCCCAGTCTCGTTCCTGAGCTCTTAAGGCCATGTCTACAGCCAGGACCGCGAAAAACATAGGGGTCGCGTCTTCATTCTTGACATTGAGTGAAGAATGAAGACCCCTATGTTTTCTTTTAAATAATATCAATGTGATGTCAGCCAAATGAATGCAATATCTTTAAATTATAAACAAACACATGGAGGATCATGAATAAACTGGAACTTATTAGCAGGCTGAGGAATAAATGCCAGATTTCAAAGAAAGAAGCAGCAACAATTGTTGACCTTTTTTTTGATAAAATCTCCACAGCACTTGCAGAGGGTGACCGGGTTGAAATTCGGGGATTATGCTCCTTTTTTTATAAAAGAATATGATTCCTATCGGGGTAGAAATCCCAGAACCGGGGAAAGAGTTCAAGTGGCTCCTAAAAAATTGCCGTTTTTCAAATGCGGGAAAGAATTGAAGGAACGGGTCGATTATTGATTAACGAATTATCTGACACTGTATTTTTATGCTTCCAAAAATTATCAGCGCTAGATTAGGACTCGTCGCAGTCGGATTTTTCATATGGAAATTTAAAGAAACCCCCTTTTGTCGACCGTGAGTTTTGCTGCCGGTAGCCGGGGGCGTAGGTTACGCTGCATACTGGATTTTGAAACGATTCTTTGCTTGATTCTTATAGCAATGACCTCACTGGTAAGGACTATTCCCCCAAACTCGCCTCCCTGCAAAATCCAAATTTAGATCAATAATGAGATTATCACTCAACAATCTCGAGAACATACCTTTTCTTTGCCTTGCCGGCAGCTGCACTTAATATGGTCCGGATTGCCTGAGCATTTCTGCCCTGCTTGCCAATGACCTTCCCCATATCACTTTTAGCAACACTAATTTCCAATACTACGGTATTTCCCCTTGAAATTTTTTCACAATTGTACATGTTCTGGTTGGAGGGTTGCTTTACCCGCCTTTGGCGGGCTCCGACTGGGATTCGAATTTATTTAGCCAGACTCGGCCTTGACCCGATTTCAGGAACTTTTCTCGTTTCCGGGCTGATTTATGATCCACATATTCTTCTGTATGCAAAACAGCGAATTCACCTAGGATTCGACTGACCTTCGATCAATTGGAACGATGCTCATTCAGACGTCTTTTAAGGTCATTCGTGATACCAACGTATCGTTTGCCAGTCTCACCTTTTAGAATGTATCAGGTAACCAATTGATGATATTATAACGAAGTTTTATCGAAGTTGGTCGGGGCGAGAGGATTTGAACCTCCGACTTCCTGCTCCCAAATTATATCGACTTCGATACAATTAACCCTATAACTTATTGAAATAACAGCATGTCTGCGGCCACTTGATTTTTTCCATGCCTTGTGCATGGTGTGCACGCTGTGAATAATTACGCATAGTTACGCATGCCGTCGGCACAAAAGGGTAGACAAAGGGTAGACAGAGCAGTAAGGCGAAATTTTATCTCAAACATTGATTGCCCTGTCGATAAACTGATGAATGAAGCAGCTAAACCGTTTATCAATTGTGAACTAGGCCCACAAAAGACCTCCCACAAGTTGTCGCCGAAAGAAGCGGAGAATGCCCTGTATACTGAAGGAAGCCGAAGAGCAAAATTTTTCTTTGTTATTGCGCGTTTTGTGAAGATGCTATGCTCAATACTTTAGCCTGGGCGGTTTCTAAAATTGAATCCCGAATATAGGTGCTGGCATTCAAAATTTCTATTCCAATCAAATCACCCTTATCATTCAATTCAGCTGTTATATTCGGGCTTAGTTCAACACTACCAGCTTCATCTTCTTCCGAGATTACTAGGTGAAGGACATCATTTTCTTCAAAATATGTCATCTTAGGTTTATTCATAGAATACTGAATCATAATGATGGAAAAACTAAATAATGTCAATGTGTTTTGATATTGATAAATAGGGTCCGACCCCCGTTTCGCCAATGGTAACCCCCTTTCTGGACGTCATGCCATTTCGAATTTTCCTACTATGATATGAAGGGCGACTCGGACCGCGATTTTACGATTTTACGTGCCGCAATATTAATATGTTTTTCCGAAACTCTTTTTTAGACTCAAATTTACAAGGCGCTTCAATTCCGGTTATTTCCTTGTAACGATCCTGTGCATAGGCATGGCGACAGCCGTGACTTGATGCCCCACATGCTTTTTTTGTGATCCCGCTGGCTCTGATAATTCTATAATACTTTTGAATCCATTATTTTTCACCATAACCACTGGGTATTAGATTGTTTATCCCAGTTTTACAAACCTGCGGGCTTCTTTAATATGATTGTGGCGCTTTTTTGTCGATCCATGCTTTTTTTTATAATGCGTATGGCCTGCATCACCAATGTGTCTGTACGCGTTG
>CAMYLH010000698.1 GCA_947259065.1 uncultured Desulfobacterales bacterium | reverse complement strand
GCCGCAGCATCACCGGTGTATTGAAAGTTTCGGAAAGTTCATAGGCCATGCCGATCATCTCTTTGGCCTGATGGGGTGTATCCGGATCCAGCACTGGAATTCTCGCCATCATGGCCATCAACCGGCTGTCCTGTTCGGTCTGAGAAGAGATGGGGCCGGGGTCGTCAGCGCTGACCACGACAAAGCCGCCCTTGACACCCATGTAAGCAGCACTCATCAGCGGATCGGAGGCCACGTTTAAGCCGACCTGTTTCATGGCCACCGCCGTGCGCAGCCCGGTCTGGCAACCGGCATAGGCAATTTCAAAGGCAATTTTCTCGTTAACCGCCCATTGGGTATGCATGGAAATCTTATTTTCCTTCTGGAAAAAAGCCACGGCCGCCAGTATCTCGGAAGCCGGTGTGCCCGGATAAGAGGTAGCCATGGCGCATCCGTTTTCCACCAAACCGCGCGCAATGGCCTCGTTTCCCAACAACAATCTGCGTTCAGTCACTATGCTTTCCTCCATGAAAAGATAGTTGAATAGTTGATTCGTTAACTCGTTGAATGGTTATAAAAAAGCGATGTCTTACTCTATGCGCTATGCCCTTTGCTCCATGCCCTTTTTGCCCGCAACCCGCAATTCGTAACCCGCAACCCGTAGATTGGTTGATTCGTTGATTGGTTAAGTGGTTGATTGGTTGTAACTATGGATTTATTCCATATTTTCAAAATAATTGTACACTTCCAGTATTAACAATCGTAACATTCTAAAATGATGACTATTTACCTAATCCACCATTCAACCAGTAAACTATTCAACCAGGTCTGTATTACAACTCAAAAGCTGTCACCGTTATGTTCAAAGGCAGTTCCCGCAGTTTTTCCAGAACCTCTTCGGGGATTTCAGTATCTGTGCGAATAAATATCATGGTCTTGTCGCCGCCCTCTTCCTGGCCGACCCTCATTCGGCTGATATTGATCCTATAATCGGCAAGTAAGGTACCAATACTGCCGATGGCCCCCGGCTTGTCATGGTTATGAATCAAAACGAAACGATCATGAGGATGAAGTTCAAGTCGAAAATTATTAATATTGACCACCCGGGGATCTTTTCGACCAAAAATGGTACCGGCGACTTTTCCGGTTCCTTCCTCCGTCACGGTGCTGACGGTGATCAGATTGAGGTATTCTTCAGTCTCGCCAATGGTGGTTTCAGTAACTTTGATACCTCTTTCTCTGGCCATGACTTCGGCGTTGACGAAGTTGACGGTATCTTTGACCATGGGAGTTAATAACCCCTTTATGACGGCGGTCTTTACCGGCGAAAGATCGAGGGACTGAAAGTCTCCGGCAAATTCGATCACGACTTCTTTTACTGGGCCCTTGGATAACTGGGCCAGTAGGCATCCCATGCGGTCCCCTAAAGTCAGCAGCGGTCCGATCTTCTCAAGCAGATCTCCGCTGACTGCCGGCACATTAACGGCATTGATGATGGTGCCGTCCTTCAGATAGGCAATGATTTGTTCGGCCACCTGTAACGCCACGTTGGTTTGAGCCTCTAATGTTGAAGCCCCAAGATGCGGCGTACAGATTACCCGGTCGATTTCAAACAGAGGGCAGGCCCCGGGAGGTTCGTGTTCAAAAACGTCCAAAGCTGCACCTGCGACTTTTCCGGAAGTTAAGGCGTCATTCAGATCGGCCTCATCCACAATGCCGCCGCGGGCGCAGTTGATAATCATTACGCCGTCCTTCATTTGATCGAAAGCAGCTTTGTTCAGCAGGCCGACGGTATCTTTCAATTTAGGAACATGCACGCTAATATAGTCTGCTCTTTTAAATAATTGCTCGAGCGAAACCGCTTCGAAACCGGCTTTTTCGATTTGCTCGGGGGTGACGAAAGGGTCATGCACCATCACCTGCATTTTTAAGCCCCGGGCACGATCGGCAACAATAGAGCCGATTTTTCCCATCCCGATAACACCCAGAATTTTTTTGAATACTTCTCTTCCCTGAAGCTTTTTCTTATCCCAGCGACCGGCCTTTAAGCTCGATGTGCCCCAGGGGATGTTACGGGTCAGCGCCATCATCATGGCAATCGTATGTTCGGCGGTGGTGACAACGTTGCCGGTGGGGGTGTTCATAACCACAATACCCCGTTTGGTTGCCGCCGGGATATCGACGTTATCCAGTCCGATACCTGCACGGCCGACGACCTTCAGGTTCCTGGCTGCATCCAGGATATCCTCGGTAACTTTAGTTGCACTGCGAATAACCAGGGCATCGTATTTTCCGATGATACCTTTGAGTTCATCGGGCACCAATCCGGTATTGACATCTACTTCGATCCCCGCTTCTTCCTGAAACATTTTAATACCGACATCTCCGAGAACGTCGCTGACAAGTACTTTCATGATATCCTCCCAGAACAGAGGATGGCCTTTTAACAAAAATATGCTAAAAGGCCATCG
>CAMYLH010000697.1 GCA_947259065.1 uncultured Desulfobacterales bacterium | reverse complement strand
CTTTATGGAAATAGGTTTGTGATCACGAAGTACCCAATCAAAACTGACTTGGCGTTGGCCATAGCTGACGCGGGCCTTTTCGAGGCCACAATGTATACACGGACAAGACCGCCACTGCGGCGGACCGTTTGCAACGCATTCATAATACTCAACTAACAGTGCGGCTCAGAGCCCAAAGAATACAGGGATATCCTCATTATCGTTTCCTTATCCCACATAGAACGACGAAGAAATGTTGAAAATGTCCTCTCAATATTCATCTGTGCAATTGCCCTGCTATTGATTCCAGGATGTTTAAACAATAGATTTTATCAGCCCGATCAAATCCTTTATCATACGCCTGATCAATATAATCTTCACTATGAAGAAGTGTTCTTCAAAAGCAAGGATGGCACTAAATTACATGGTTGGTTTGTTCATGCCGTGGGGGATGCTGTCGGCACAGTGATCCATTTTCACGGCAATTCTGGTAATTTGACCTATTACTTAGATCAAATCTGCTGGCTCCCATTAAATAATTTCAATGTCTTTACTTTTGATTATCGGGGGTATGGTCAGTCTGAGGGCACACCATCTCGATCCGGAATTTATGAAGATTCTGTCTCTGCAATCGAGTACATAATTTCAAATCCCACAATTGCTCCCGGCAACGTGTATATTTTCGGTCAAAGTCTCGGCGGCGTCAACGCCATTGTAGCTATAGCGAAAAACGATTTTCCAGAAATACGTGCAATTGCAATTGAAGGGGCTTTCTATTCTTACAGAGCGGAGGCGCGAGATATGATGGGCGCGACGGTTCAAAAGAAGATCGGTAATATACCATTCCTTTCTCTGCAAATTTGGCTCTTCTCTTTTTTTGCAGTGACAAACTCCTACAGCCCCAATGAAGTTATAGATCAAGTCTCACCGATTCCTGTTCTCTTAATCCATTGCACTCAAGATTCTGTAGTATCATACCATCATAGTCAATGGCTCTATGAGAAAGCCAAGGAACCTAAATACTTGTGGAGAATCAGCGGTTGTCGCCATTTGCAGGTATTTCCAGAAAAAAATACAGAATACAGATACCGACAGAGATTGGTGCAGTTTTTTAATGATCACCGCCAAAGTAAGAAATGAGAAATACAAGACATAGTGGTGATTGACTTCGAGGTCATGGATGCAAAGCTTGAGTTCTACAAGAAGATGCAAAAAGCATTGAAATCAGACATATTCCCGTCTAAGGAATTGGAAGATGAGGCCTTCATCTTAACCAATGCTTGCCAAAGGGCTCTCAGATCTGTTAATAAATTAGTTCAGAATTATTCCACAAAGAAAAATGGATGTTCGCATCTTTTTGCAACCGACAAAATCAGAAATTAATTTTCCACTGTCACAAAACATGGAATCAAAAGAGGAGGTCGAAATGGCAGAAGTATATGAAAAACTTCGGGAACGACTCGACATGTTTCCACAGGGATTTCCAAAAACACAAAGCGGTGTTGAATTGGAGATATTGGAAAATTTATTTACAGAAGAGGAAGCGACAATCGCCTTGTCTTTAAAACCATATCCTGAACCTGTAGCTGCTGTAGCAGAAAGGATAAATAGAGATGTACCCGAATTGGGTCAAACCCTATATAATATGTCAAAAAGGGGTTTGATACTACGCTTTAAGGAATCTGAAGATGTAATTTATTACTTCTTGGCCCCTTGGGTGATAGGAATATGGGAATTTCAATTGAATCGTTTGAACAAAGAAAACATTCCGCTGTACGAAAAATTTCACCAGGAAGGCATAGTGGCTTCTGCAAAAGGTAAAAGTATTGGCGAATTTCGGGTAATTCCAGTTGAGCAGGAAATAAAGGATGACAGAGAAATCCAACCATATGAGCAAGTATCAGAAATAATAGAGGCAAATTCAAAGTTCGCTGTCGCAGACTGTATTTGCCGTAAAGAATCTGAAATAATGGGAGATAAATGTGATAAATTATTAGAAGCTTGCATGACATTCGGTTTTGCAGCAGATTATTACATCGAAAATGGGATGGCGCGGGAAATTTCAAAGGAGGAAGCTAAGCAGATCCTTCTGAAGGCAGAAGAAAACGGATTGGTGCATTGCTCATCAAATCACAAGGGTGAGAAAATTTTCATCTGCAACTGTTGTGGCTGCCATTGTAAGGCATTGGCTTTCATAACGAAGCACGATCAACCGGGATTAATTGCACAATCGAACTATTATGCTGCGGTAGATGCCGATACCTGCGAAGGTTGTGAAACCTGTACTGACCGCTGTCAGGTTAATGCAATAGAGAAACATTAGATGGGTGCATCGGATGTGGTTTATGTGTGTCCACATGTCCTACAGGTTCTATTTCCATGATTCATAAACAGCCTGATTCTCTGTCGCATATTTTTGCTGATGATAATGATCTTATGCAAGCAGGAGCAAAAGATACTGGAAAGCCTTTTCCATTTGACCAATCCTAATGTCAACACCGGAGGCCTGAAATGACCTCCGGTCACTGTCCTTCAAAGCTGACACGATAAGCCAGGATTCAAGCATTGGATAAACACTTGAATCCCAGCATATAGAAAATTCATCCAAAAGAATAGATTTGCTTATATTTTACGTTAAATATCAGGCCTTTCTAATTTTTAAGTAGGTCAATCCCGAGGCAATCACCATCGGAACAACACCGATAAGGATCAAAATCAGGTGCGACGGCATGCTGATCCATTCGAGCATTCGAATACGGTCCGTACCGATAAATTCAAGGCTCCGAGCATGCCAGTAGCCATTTTCAAGCACATCCCAAATCTGCAAAATACCCTCTGGAAACAAATTGGTGATCACCATCAGGGCTAAGCCGATGTTAAGGCCCCAAAAAGACATTTTGACAAATTTTTCCGGCAACGCCCACTGTTCATCTGTCAGCACGTGGCGCAGGCCTAAAACCAAAAGCGCCATGGCCAGCATACCAAACGCGCCCAACAAAGCGGCGTGTCCATGGTTCAAGGTTAATATGGTGCCCGCTTCAAAGTAGCTGACAACAGGCATGTTAATCAGGAAGCCGAATATGCCTGCACCCACAAAATTCCAGAACCCGACGGCCATTAAAAAATAAAAGGCCCATTTGTGTGGAATGTTTCTTTTCGGTGAACTGGCAGTGTCCCCTGTGCCGGTCAACTTGATAAAGTCCCAGGCGTCCAACGTCAGTAGTGTGAGCGGCACCACTTCAAGCGCCGAGAACATGGCCGCCAACGCCATGGTAAAGTTGGCCTGTCCGGTCCAATACCAGTGGTGGGCCGTACCGATGATGCCGCCCGCCAAAAAGAGGATGGCATCCATATAAATGACGCGCACCACGTTGATGCGCCTGACAACCCCCAGCTGGTAGAAGGTGACCGCCACCAGAACGGTCACAAACAGCTCGAAGAAGCCTTCCACC
>CAMYLH010000696.1 GCA_947259065.1 uncultured Desulfobacterales bacterium | reverse complement strand
TTGATTGATGCTTCCCGTAAAAAGATCAGCTTTCTGAAACATCTCATTCGCACTCTCAAACTTGGCAGTATCGAAGCCCTCCACATGCGAGCGCAGGATCTTGCTGTTCATCCGAGCTATGTTAGCCGATACGATGTTATCATCAGCCGTGCCTTGTCGTCTCTGGAATTTTTTGTCCGCTTAGCGCTGCCTTTATTGGCGGATGGGGGCGTCATTATTGCGATGAAAGGGAAAATAGATAGGGCAGAATTGGATAATCTGCGGTACAACGTTCTAGAAAAAATAAATTCTGATGGTTCGGTCGATCGACAGTGGACCATTTCCATAGAAATGTACAGTCTACCACTGCTCGATTCAGAGCGATCGATCATCGCCGTTAAATAAAACCCCAATGTCTTATGACGCAATGTCGCGAAACAAACCAATTGTATCTATCGGCATGACCGCCTTACTCGGTTAGTGAATTTTTACCCCAAGCCCATAGCTGGAAAACGCTCGATTCTCATCCTCCAATGCTTTGCACCATCTTACTGTTGATGTGTAGTTTTTTTGTTTAGATAAAAAAAGAGGGTTGTCGAATTTTATATTAATAGTTGTCTTTGGATTGATGGCAGCTTCAGTTTCAAAGTACATGCCGCCAGCACTAAAATTTTTCATTTGGGCATAAAACCAATGCCCTGTTGCGGGAATTTCGATAATAGCTGTACCGATGCTCTTAAAACGTCCGCTTTTTCTAGAATTTTGACCTGAAAAAGTATCAGAGAAATCTGATTCGAATACAATATTCGATTCTTTTTGAGCAAATTTGTCGCTAGCAACCTTCCTGTTTCGCGAGGGGTTGCCTTTTTCGTCATAGGGTCTATTTGTAGCCCAATTTTTCCTGCAACCAGGACATCCCATTCCTCTCATTCTGCTTTTAATCGTGGCCGTCCACTCATGACTCTGGTCACATATCCACCAAACCGGTTTGGGATAGGTAATATTCACTTTTCTTGGCGTTAATTTCCCATTCGCGGTTGGATGCCATTCTTTGACCAGCTTCGGCTCTATTTCAAAAAGGCTGTAATGTTTGGTCAATCTTTGCATATCTACCGAATTAATTTCGTTGGGTTAAGAGCTGCGCACGATTGGGACAGCGGCTTGCTGCATATCTTAACTTTCGTTAGACTGAGATAATGAAATTTGAAAACCTAAAAAACCCTATGTTAATCCTTTCAGAGTGGGGTAGAGATGACGAGGCACTATTCAATGGCTTTACGTGAAATGTCGTCCGGATAGAGCTGAGATGCAGTGCAGATGGATGCTAATAATGAGCCTGGCCGGTTCTAAACGTCGAACAGTCAAACGCCTTTGAATAAAGCCAACAACACCAAAGGAACTCTGATGATCAGAAATTTCTGAAGATTCGTCCCGTTTAGTGATTACCAGTTAAACTTAAAAATAATGTAACATATAAAAGTTAAAAGTCAAGTGATGCAAATTCAATAAATAGTCATTTAAAAATAGCTGCTGCCATCCCAACAATGTGTACATATTTTTTCTTTTGGCAATCCGATTGCTTCTACCAAATCTTGCAGCCGTTGGTATTTTAAAGATGTCAATCTTAACCGCTGCCTTATCTTATCGATCATGGCTCGATTTCTTTCCGTATCAGCGGTGCCGTAATCTTTTAAATATCGATCATCTGCTCCTTCGAGATCCTCAATGGCACTTCGCCCAGCAAGATCAGTGGTTGCACGTGAAGTAGAGAAATTCAGAAATTCACAGGGATAAATCAGGGTAGGACAAGCCGGTCGCATGTGTACCTCTTGGGCCCCGTAATCATACAATATTTGGACATTGTCTTTTAGCTGTGTACCTCTTACGATTGAATCTTCACAAAAAAGAAACTTTTTGCCTTCAATTAGATTCTTTATTGGGATCAATTTCATCTTAGCAACCAAGTCTCTGATACTTTGATTCTGAGGCATGAAACTGCGTGGCCAAGTCGGGGTATATTTTACAAAAGGTCTCAAATAAGGGATATTTCTTTCGTTTGCGTATCCGATGGCGTGCCCAATTCCCGAATCCGGAATTCCGGCCACCAAATCAATTTGAACCTCGTCATTCCTCGCCAGCGCACGTCCGCATCTGTTTCTAACGATTTCGACATTAATGCCCTCGTAGCTTGAGGCAGGGTATCCGTAATATACCCAAAGAAACGCGCATATTTGCATTTTTTCTTCCGGTTTTTTTCTCTGCTCGCATCCGGCGGCTGTTATAAAAACAATTTCACCGGGCCCCAAATATCTGTCAATTTCATATCCAAGGTTGGCAAATCCGCAAGATTCCGATGATGCTGCATAGGCGCCTTCTTTCTTTCCAATGACAATCGGAGTTCGTCCGAGTTTATCCCTTGCAGCATAGACGCCATTTTCTGTAAGCAAGAGCAGGGAGCATGAGCCTTTAATTGACTG
>CAMYLH010000695.1 GCA_947259065.1 uncultured Desulfobacterales bacterium | reverse complement strand
CTCTGGTTACCGGCGGGAATGACGGTTTTGATCATTTTAGCCATTATTGTGTTGTAATACCAAACTGATTTTAACCGATTTATGGATGAATACCAGCTAAATCGTCATATTAAAATGAGTCTGAAATTTGTCAAAAATAACGACAAAGCGCGTTTCGTCGGCCTCGTTATGGTGTTTATCGCAGCCCTATTATTTTATGAAAACGAAGGATTGCTGGAAGGCATTAACAAATATAGTTATGATATTGCCTTTAGACTCAGAGGCGAGCGCCAGCACGACGACCGTATCATCGTCGCCGCCATCGACGAAAAAACGCTTGCCAAGCTGGGAAGATGGCCCATACAGCGATCCTATTATGCAGAGTTGCTTGATATTTTGGATCAGGCTGCGGTGGTTGGAATCGATATCATATTGTCCGAACCCTCCGAGGAGGATGCGCGCTTGGCCCGCGCAATCAGACAGCATGCCAAGGTCGTTCTGCCGGTTTATATTGATCGTCAATTAAATATTTCGTGGCCTGAAAAAGCATTTTCCCCTGCCGGACTCGGGCACGTTCATCTGGAACAAGGAATCGACGGATTTGTAAAGGAAGTATTTCATAAGATCTCCCACCAAGCCTATTCCATCCCATCCTTTGCTTCCGTGCTAAACGCTGTCATCGACGGTAGAAATTTTACTCGACCGGAAATTCAGAATAAAATATCGCAGCAGAAAGTACCGGATAGTATTATCCAATCCGGCCGCATGTGGATTAATTTTTACGGTGCACCGGGTACCTTTCGGTACTTTTCGGTAGCAGACATCCTGGATGATCAATGGCCACCTTCCTTCTTTTCCGACAAGATCGTTTTGGTTGGCAAGTCCATGGCGGGTCTTCATGAGGGCATTTTGGTCCCCTTTACTCATGGTAGGAACAGAATGCCCGCGGTAGAAGTCCATGCCCATATTCTCAACAATCTTTTAGACCAGGGCAATATCCGCCCTATGGGACAATGGGCCAGATGGACCGTTGTCATCGTTTTGGCGATTTTTTGCTTTTTTATATTCATCAAATTTGGCAGCCTGAACGGCATGTTCATCGGTGTTGTGGGTCTGTTGACGATCTCGCTGGCTGCATTTTTTGCATTCGCAAGTTTGAACCTCTGGCTGGGCCCGGCCTCACTATACTTTTCAGTCGTAATTTCTTTTTTACTGGCCTATATTTTTAACCTGCAAACAATGAGAAAATTGCTTTTTCAAGCCAAGGAAAACTGGGAGGAATCATTTAATACCATAAATGATGGGATTTGCATTTATGACTCCAAATGCGACATGATTCGGGCCAATAAAGCAGCAGAGCAAACTTTCGGCCCGCCAATTTTAAAATTTTTAAAGCAGCGATGCAGCAAACTGTACTTCGAAAATGGTGATTCTTTTGCCGCAAACAGCCCAAGGATAAACGCAGAAGGTACTACGGAAGAAGCATTTCATTCCAAGTTGAACCGATATCTAGAAATTAAATCGATTCCTCAATTCGATGAAAATAGCCAAATAAAAGGAATTGTTCAGGTCGTTCGAGATGTTACAGAGAACAAGAATTCGGAAAAAGAACACCGGATGCTGCAGGAACAGCTGATTCAAGCCCAGAAATTGGAGGCGATGGGAACACTGGCCGGAGGTATCGCCCACGATTTTAACAATATATTGGCAGCCGTCATGGGTTATACCGAATTGACGTTACTGTCGCTTCCTGAAAAAAGTCAGATGGCGGATCAACTGAACCAGGTCATCAAAGCCAGCCTGCGAGCAAAAGAACTCGTCGAACAAATCCTAACCTTCAGCCGCCAGACGACCCAGGACTTCCAGCCGCAACCTGTCCAAATCGGGTTGGCCATAACAGAAGCGCTGAAACTTATCAAATCGACCTTCCCCAGCACCATCCAACTTCGCCTGAATATCGTCAGCAATGGCAAGGTGGTCATCGACCCGGGCAAGATGCATCAGATTATAATGAACCTTTGTACCAATGCGAAACATGCCATGGAGCCGGATGGCGGCATATTGACTGTAGAATTGAGCGATATAGACATCAAACCGCATGCCAAAATTCTTGATCAAATTCCGAATCTACAACCACAGCCCTATATACGGCTGGCGGTTAAAGACACAGGTCACGGGATGGGGCCGAAGGTTATGAAACGTATTTTCGAACCTTATTTTACGACCAAGGAAAAAGATGTCGGTACCGGACTCGGACTGGCCATGGTTCACGGAATCACGACCAGCTGTGGTGGGGCCGTATCATTACAAAGCAAACTTGGCAAAGGCACGGTATTTTTCGTATATCTTCCCCGCGCGGATTCGGACCAGGCTCTGAAAGAAACGAGCGAAAGCAAAGCGATCCTGCAGGCTCCTACTGGAAATGAAAGGATTCTGTTTGTCGATGATGAAATGGATCTGGTCGTCCTCGGCCGGGAAATGTTGGAG
>CAMYLH010000694.1 GCA_947259065.1 uncultured Desulfobacterales bacterium | reverse complement strand
ATCTGAATGGCCGCTATTGGTGAAAGCGGACGTTCAGCTGCCGAAGCCAACTTGGCAACTATCCATGTCGCCGATGGCTTCATTTCAAGCGTTCACTCAGATGCGGCGGAACATTTGCGTGGGTGGTCTGAAAAATCAAATGCCCGATCACCATTTCTTGATGTTTTGGCCAGTTTTGTGACTGGCAAGCCATTCTCGGCTGTGTAAAAAATACGCGACGCGGTGTCAATAGCTGTGGACGCCATGCCAACCATGCTTGGCTTCCTCAATGTCCGCTTCACCTGACTCGGTCAATCGGATCAGACCCTGTGTCAAGCTAAGTTGACACAGGGTCTACCCAGGATCCTTGGCACGATGTCGAACGCCGACCCCGATCTCATAAAGAGGTGTAGTCCATAGTGAACTTGTCAAACAATATCCGAGGGCTCCGATTCAAGAACGGAGAAATGACTCAGAAGCAGCTAGCCAAATTGGTCGGTGTCAGCCGTCAGACTATGAACGCGTTCGAAAACAGCAAGCATGCCCCGACAATCGACGTTGCGATTCGAATCGCGGATGTATTCGGTGTACCAGTTGACGATCTATTCGAATGCACGTACGACGGCAAGCCAAAGCGCCGATCTAATGCAACGAAAACCACTACGGCCCGAATGAAAGCCAGCATTGAAAGAACGACCGACGAATCGGCCGAGCACAGCAACGTGGAAGAGGAGGTCGAAAATGAGACCAGCATGGCGGATCTGCGCAAGATCATTTGATGTGCCTGTGAATTGTCCAACACGTGGCCACGCTTGCCCGGATACAAACGCTTGGCTGATCGGCTCGGCGATGGCGTTTGCAACTAAGCGCTCAATGCTCGTGTGATAGGCTTGCCACCGGCAGCAGCGGCGTCTGTCCACCGACTGCGACGGTTGCTGCCAGGGTGCGGTCACGGTCGATGTGCCAGGCAAACGCCTGGCATATTGACCGCTTGTTGCGACGCTGCCGCGTCACTACCTGAGCGCGAAGCGCTGTAGTGACGCGGTGCTCTGATCCAGCAACGACGCGCGTTCTGGCGGGATTTCGCAAGTTCTCGGCGAGTGACGCGGCGCCCTACGAAAGAATCTTCCTGCATTCAATCGGACGCTTGTACATTTCCATGGATACAAATCTGTACCGACGTGCAGGGCTTATCTATAGACAAACATGGCAATTTGTAATAGCGTCATTTGCATGATACGCAGCCGCTGCGTAAAAAGCGGCAACAGGGCGCTTCAGGATCCCGAAAAAAAGCGCCGCGATCAATGATCGTGGGTCCATCTTCAACGACGCACTAGCGTCGCTCAACTCAGCTGAGTATCAGGCTCAGCATCTTCGACATAGCTGGGCTCTCCGCCCGGCATCTTCATACACGGCTGAACTGTAGTGTTCTGCTGCGTGTTCTCATACGCCTATGGCGTTTCTTTTACTCATACCTAAAGGAGGTAGATATCCACTCGTATTGAATCTGGCCCTAGTGGCCAACTGGTGGTCCCCGATGGAACTCAAAAGAGATCCCCTGGGAACCTGATTAAGGCTTCAGGCCTTAAGGGACTGGTGTCCCGTGACCTCTACCGATCTCTGATCGGACCTCGTATGCCCCGAAGGCTGCGAGTTGGTCATCCAAACTCACCAACGAGGTAATACGCACCATGAAAGACCTGAATTACCAGTTAAGCAAGCTCTGCCGTGACAATCGTGACGGTGGATTTTCTACACAGGCGACCCGGTCAAGAATACTCGACTTGATCGCGAATCAGCTACATGAACTTGGATTCCGGCGTATGCAGTCGAGATCCCTGAAGCCCAAGCACGTCGAAGCCTTGGTTGCTGAATGGAAAGAGCAAGACATCGGCGTCGGTACGCTAAAGAATCGCTTATCAGCACTTCGCTGGTGGGCGAAGAAGGTCAACAAGTCCCGCATCATTGCCAAGGACAACAGCGTCTATGGCATTGGCAAGCGGCAATACGTTGCGAAGGAGTCCAAGGCGCAGGAACTGGATGAAACCAAACTGGAAGAAATCTCGGATCAACACGTTCGTCTGAGTATCCGCCTACAGGCAGCCTTTGGTCTCAGACGAGAGGAATCGATCAAGTTCAGTCCCGGCTACGCCATACAGGACGATCACATCCGGCTGAAGTCGAGCTGGACCAAGGGCGGCCGGCCGAGAACCGTACCGATCACCAACGACGAGCAGCGCCAGTTGCTGGCAGACGTCAAAGCATTGACCAGGGGCGGTGCATTAATACCGCCCCACCTGAACTATGTGAAGCAACTTCACCGCTACGAGAAACAGACAATAAATGCAGGGCTATCGCGTTTGCACGGCTTGCGACACGAATACGCTCAGCGACGGTATTTCGAGCTCACAGGACGGGTTTGTCCAGTGAGGGGTGGGTTGTCATCGAAGGAACAGGACCCCGAACAACGAGCGCTTGACCAAGAAGCGC
>CAMYLH010000693.1 GCA_947259065.1 uncultured Desulfobacterales bacterium | reverse complement strand
TCATCTGTTAATGCAATAAAAGAAATCAATCCAGATGTTCAGGAAAGCTTCTTTGAACCCAAAGATAAAAAATAATATAGCAATTCTTGTAATTTTCATCAGCATCAGTGGGCTTTTCTTCATTGGGAAGAGTGGCTTCAGCATTTTATCGGGACTGAGGGCCTATGTAGGTGGGGAAGGCTTGTGGGCAAAGGGTCAGAATGAGGCTACATATCAGCTCATTCAGTATGTTTTCACGGGCGAAGCCAACCGGTACCAATCATTTGTCTCCAGTTTAAAGGTTCCTCTCGGAGACAAAGCCGCACGCTTGGAGCTTGAAAAACCAGATCCTGTGGATGAAGTCATTGTTCAGGGATTTATCGATGGAGGCAACCACCCAGCGGATATTCCCACGATGATTTTTTTGTATAAATATTTCAAAAACACGAAATATATCAGAAAGGCCATTGAACAATGGGAAGCGGGGGATCGGCTGATAGAGGAACTCTTGGAGATCGGTGAGCAAATAAATCGTAAAATAGCCAATAATAGCATGAGCAAAGAACAGAAGCTCCGGGTTTTGGCCTCAATCGATGCCTTGCAGAAAAGGCTTAATGAGGCCGAGTACCTGTTTTCATACAATATGTCGGTTGCTGCCCGTTGGACGGCGAATCTACTCTTTGTAAGCATGCTTATCTTTACTCTTGTCGGAAGCATCCTATGCTTTTTTATGTTGCGTCTGATGACAGGCATCATTTCTGACCTAAACCATAAAAAGACCCAACTTGAGAATCAAGCGGAACAAGAAAGGTCCCTCAAGAAAGAATTGCAGGAAAGCGAAGAAAAATATCGTTTATTAGTAGATAATGCAAACGACGCTATCCTCATTGTTCAAGATGAACGAATAAAATTTTTCAACCCGGTTGCGCTGAAACTAACCGGATACTCTGCGGGCGAGTTTCTGGAAATGCCGTTTAAACGATTTATTCACCCCAACGACAGAGCCACGGTGGTTGATAGATATAAAAAAAGGGTAAAAGGGGAGGATGTTTTAAGCACCTACAACTGTAGATTTATCAAAAAGCATGGAGAGAAGATATGGGTGCAGGTCAGTGCTGTGCGAACATTGTGGCAAGAGAGAGATGCTACGCTAACCTTGTGTAGAGATATCACACAACTAAGAGCGGCTGAATCAAGACTCCAACAGACTGAGAGAATGGAATCCATCGGCACCCTGGCCGGAGGCATCGCCCATGATTTTAACAACATATTATCATCCATACTTGGGTTTACAGAATTATCTCTTGATAATGCAACCAAAGGAACACCATTGGAGAACAATCTTCAGGAGGTGTATACGGCCGGAAAGCGGGCAAGAGATTTGGTTAAACAGATATTGGCTTTTGCCCGTCAATCCGATGAGGAACGAAAGCCCATTCAGGTGGATACCATCGCGAATGAGGTGCTGAAGCTCATCCGATCGACGATTCCGACAACGATTGAAATCAAGGAAAACATTGAAAGCCATTCAGTGATCATGGGCAATCCGTCCCAAGTCCACCAGTTGTTTATGAACTTGTGCACCAATGCAGCCCAGGCTATGGAGGACGATGGTGGTATTTTAGAAGTCGGGTTGACGGATGTCGAACCCAACGATCAATCGCCCCTACCACTATCGGGGTTTAAATCCGGCAATTATATGAAGGTAACTGTATCGGATACCGGTCCCGGTATTTCAGCGGATATCCTCGACTCTATTTTTGAGCCGTATTTTACGACGAAGGGCGTCGGTAAAGGCACAGGGATGGGGCTTGCCTTGGTGCATGGCATCGTCGAATCTTATGGCGGCAAAATTACCGTTGACAGCAAATTAGGCAAAGGGACCGTTTTTTCGATTTATCTGCCCATAACCAAAAAGCATCAGGATCATCGACCATACCAGAAAGAGAAACTGCTTTCCGGGACCGAGAGCATCCTGTTCGTTGACGATGAATTGCCGATCGCAAAGATGGGAGGCCAGCTTTTGGAACAGTTGGGATATCGGGTGACCGTTCGCACCAGCAGTGTTGAAGCCTTGGAGCTATTCAGATCAAAACCTAATGATTTTGATCTGGTCATCACCGATATGACCATGCCGAATATGACCGGCGATAAACTGGCAATAGAGCTAATGGAGATTCGGCCAGATATTGCGGTTATTCTCTGTACAGGTTACAGCAAAAATATTTCTGATGAAATAGCTTCAGAAATCGGCATCAAGGCCTTTGCCTATAAGCCGATTGTCAGAGCTGATCTGGCAAAAACAATTAACAAAGTCCTTGATGATCAAAAGAAAACAGCAAACGACCGGGCGTATCCTCTTGATAGATGATGAACTGCAGATCCGCAAATTATTTACAATTTGTTTGGTATACGCCGGCAGAACAACCATATACTTTCCATTGATATATCGGTCAAGTGGTCATCAAGACAGACAGATCCAACGAAACAGA
>CAMYLH010000692.1 GCA_947259065.1 uncultured Desulfobacterales bacterium | reverse complement strand
TAATTGGCCACATAGACATAATAATTTTTTGCAAGGAAGGGAAATGCGGCCAGAAAAACGATCAGTATAATAAACCAGAATGCAACAACACCGGATGAAAAAAACTGAACATCCTCATAATAATCCCTTTTCATATCCATATACAATCTCTCCCGGTGTCGGAATTAATTCAGGTAGGCAGATAGGATGCTCTCCCCTTTTGAGATCGGCGCCGTTTTAAGCGCCACGTTATAAAGGGATAGTTATCCATGCCAAGAACGTCTTATATTGTCAATAGGAAACATATTTCACATAAAGAACTGAATACTATTCAATTTTTGCTGAAAAGCTCAATTAGCACGGAACCGCAAAAGCAGATGAGCTGCTAACATTCACTGAATTCTCACCTCAGCAAGTTTCGGGGTATCTTACTGTAAGGATGTTGTCGATCTTATCGAAGCAAACTTCGGTAAATGAGACCCGAAGAGATTCAAAAAGAGCTACTAGATTCGGGTCTGAAATTCTCGACCATTCCTGGCAAAATGTTATCGCAGCCTGATTCAAAGTTAGACTTGCCAAAGAGTGTTCCAAAACTGTATTGTCACAAAAAATCGTGATACGTTAAAACTGTCTTTAACCATTAATCTACTTGAACTCGGGAGATTTGTTATGCCCATGATGACCGCAGAACAATATGAAGAAAGCCTCAGGCGCCTTAACCTGGTAGTCTATATGTTTGGAAAAAAATTGGATAATGTGGTGGACGACCCCATCATTCGACCGTCCATGCAGGCGGTGGCCAAAACCTATGAATTGGCGCACCGGCCCGAGCACGAAGACATCATGACCGCAACGTCCCATATCAGCGGGGAAAAAATTAACCGTTTCGTCCATATCCATCAGAGCACCGATGATTTGGTTAAAAAAAGCAAAATGGGCAGACTTTTAGGTCGGGAAACCGGATGCTGTTTTCAACGCTGCCAAAGCCTCTCACATCAGAGATAAAATCATCGAAATGAACCACCTGAACGAAACTTTGTATTGCGGTTGCATTGCGTGTGCCTCCGAAGGCAACCGGGAACCCGCCGGTACCTATGCCGTCGATACCCTGCTGGCCAATATTCACAAACAGAATGTAACCCGGTTTCCCTATGAAATTTCGCGTATTGCCCAGGATATCGCCTGCGTATCTTGAGACTGATCGAAAATATGACCCTGGGAACGGCAGCCGTGGGTTACCTGACCGAATCCATGCACGGCGCCGGATCTCCCCAGGCACAGCGAATTATGATCTCCCGGCTGGTCAATATCGAAGAAAAGAAAAGAGCAGCCAAAAAGCTGTGCGGCATTGATAAAGAAGAATAATGACACGATTTCGTCTTTTTTGCCTGAAAAACGCCATGCTCACGGCCAACATAGCGGCCACGGCTATTGGAGCCGGCTTGCTCTATGTTATTTACGAGTTTGTCTTGCGCGGCTACCAGGCGGATCAATACGTTGAGTTTCACATTCGTACCGCCAACTATTTTGGTCCGATCTTTGCTTTGTTTTTTGTGTTTATCATCATATACGAATGGCCGATTCGTCGCTATTTTAACAAACTTGGATCCGGCGTCACGATTTCCTCTAAACTCGAATTAAAGGCTAAAAAACGGTTATTAAACGAACCGTTTTTTATTATCGGCATGGATATGGCCGCCTGGATTCTGTCCGGCGTGGCCTTTGCCGCCTTTGAGCGCAACTTTGGCCTTACATGGCAAGCAATAAGCATGAACCGGTTAGATGCATTGCTGACAGGCCTGGTATCAACCACCATCGCTTTTTTTCTGATAGAACGGATTCTACAAACCTACCTGGCACCTTTTGTTTTCCCGAAAGGGAAATTATACGAAATAAAAGGCACCCGGCGGATCAACCTCACCGTTCGATTATTCGTAGTCTTTGCAGCCATTAATCTAATACCATTTTTGGCAATTCTGGTTAGCCTCTATCGCGTTGCGCTTTCCAATCGCAACCCAGCCGAGTCTTTACAGATGCTGACCAGTGGTTTGTGGGTGATGGTCCCTGCGGTTGTGGCTATCGGCGGCGGACTGGTCCTAGTTTTTGCATTGAACCTGAAAAAATCCCTGGATGCAATGGTGGTCGTCTTAAAACAAGTAACGAAGGGCCAATTCGGTTCTCAAGTCAAAGTCACCTCCAACGATGAAATTGGCTATGTTGGCGATGTGATCAACGATATGACCGCAGGCCTCATAGAGCGAGACCAGATGCGCCGGTCACTGGATCTGGCGATGGAGGTTCAACAAAATCTTTTGCCAAAAGATGATCTGAGAATAAATGGATTGGATATAGCCGGCAGAAGCATTTACTGTGATGAAACCGGCGGCGATTATTACGATTTTATGGCTATCGGTGAGTCTCATGATGAAAAGGTCGGCGTGGCTATCGGGGATGTGTCGGGACACGGTATCCCCTCCGCCCTGCTGATGGCGAC
>CAMYLH010000691.1 GCA_947259065.1 uncultured Desulfobacterales bacterium | reverse complement strand
ATTTTTAATTTCTTTTTTTAATAGAATCCATTCCTCAAGTTTTACGTTACTGCATTTATGAATCTATGTACTCAGTTTAGATTCCAAAAATTGTTCAACAGTATTTGCAATCTGTTCGCCCTGCAGTCCCAAGTGCGCCAGTAATTCCTCGTAAGGTCCTGCATCTGCATACTGATCGTCCACACCGATCATTTTCATCGGGACCGGATGTTCTGTTACAAGCAGCTCGGCTACACAGCTGCCCAATCCCCCCGCCAGGTAGCCTTCTTCAATCGTTACAATTTTTCCGGTCTCCTCGGCGGCCTTCAATACCAGTTCTTTGTCAAGAGGTTTGATGGTATGCATGTTGATCAGACGAGGGTGAATGCCTTTATTTTGGAGTACTTTTGTTGCGACCACGGCTTTTGACAATAGGGTGCCGGATGCGATGATGGTAATGTCGCTGCCTTCCGCCATGACGACCCCCTTGCCGATTTGAAATGGGTAGTCTTCGTCCATGAGAACCGGCATTTTAGGGCTGCCGATTTTGATGTAGACCGGCCCGATGTGCTCGGCTGCGGCATGTACGGCTTTGACAATATCGACCGGATCTCCCGGATTTATGACAGTCACACCGGGAATAGTCCTTACGATGGCAATATCATCCAGTGACTGATGGGTTGCTCCGAGATCGGAATAGGTCAATCCGGCACTTCTGCCAACGACCTTGACATTTTGGCGCATGTAGCCGAGGTCGTTGCGAAACATTTCAAATGGCCGGGCTGTTACAAAAGGGGCGATGGCGGCAAAAAATGGGATTTTGCCGGTTGTCGCAAGACCTGATGCAAACCCCATGATGCCCTGTTCCATAATGCCGAACTCAAAATGGCGTTCGGGGAATTTATCTTTAAAAGGCGTCATTCCGGAGCCACTCGAACTGTCAGCCGAAAGGGCGACAATTTTACTGTTTTTTTGGGCAGCTTCCAGCAGCGCTTGGCCGAAGGTTTTGCGCGGATCCCTTAGTTCATCCATTATTCAATCCCCTCCTCGATCTGCCGCAGGGCATGTTCTGCGACTTTCAGTTCCTCATCCGTGGCTTTCCAGTAGTGAAAGTTGACCTTGTCTTCGGCAAAGGGTAGCCCCTTTGATTTGACTGTATCGGCAATAATCATCGACGGCTTTCCTTTTTCAAAGGGGATGTCGGTGGCGTTTTCAAAAATCTGCTGCAGATCATTGCCATCGATGACGCGTACGCTCCAGCCGAAGGCCTGCCATCTTTTGTCGAGGGGCTCATAGCTCATGACATCCACGGTCCGGCCGCTGATCTGCAAGGTATTGCGGTCGATAAAAACGAGAATATTGTCCAACTTGTGGTGACTGATGGCGGCGGCTGCCTCCCAGTTAGATCCTTCGGCCAGTTCCCCGTCACCCATCACCACGTATACCTTGGCATCAAGGTTATCCATTCTTAGTCCCATAGCCATGCCGCCGGCAATCGAAAGGCCGTGGCCCAGGGCGCCGGTATTGGTCTCGACCCCAGGCAGCTTGTGCATGTCGGGATGTCCTCCCAGTTTGGTGCACAGTGCACCGTAAGTATCCAGCAGCGATGCCTCAAAAAAACCCTTCTGCGCCAATGTGGCATAAAGAGCCAGACACTTATGGCCGGCTGAAAGAACAAAGCGGTCGCGCTCCGGCCAATTCGGGTTTTGGGGATCAATCCGCATGATATTAAAGTAAAGGACCGTCATGATGTCGGCGCATGAAAGCGCTCCCCCGACATGCCCCGCACGGCCGGCTTTGATCATCCGCAAAATTTTTTTTCGAATTTTAACAGCGATCTTCTCCAGTTTTATTTCTTCTTCAATTTTTAATTTTTGCATGTCGATTCATTCACTCTATGAAGGTAAATATTTTCACATCCGTTTCTGCCATTTTATTTCTCCGTGCCATCTTTTTTGCTGATAAGTCCAAAGAAAGCGTTTTGATGAATTTGGTGACTTTTATCATAATCAGGCGCTACTCTTTAAGGTGGAGTGCTGAATACGCTTTATGGTTTGCTCGCATGAGCATATTTTGCACAATTGAGCTTCGCTTAACATCCGTATTTGTACGTGTCAACATTTTTTTGATCTCCTGAATTTTTCTAAGACATTAATGTCGAAGCTGGTAGGTATCATGTATCCAGATTCTATCTGAAATAATCACAACAAAATTCAAAGTCATTAGTTTTCTTAATAACTTGAAACGAATTTAGGATTAGGTATGGGTACCTGAATCATTGACCTTTAGAATTTTGCAGATACGATCATGCAAAAGGTTCAGAAACAACCCATTTTTTTGACTGTTTTTTCCCTAAAATTGATTGCCTGGTAAACCATATAGATTTTAATGGCCTCTGATAACTAACTTTATTTCGACCTACTCTTAGCACCCTGAATTAAAATTTGACACTGGGCATAAATACCTGATAAATATAATATTATATTGTAATATGGTTGCGCAAATCACCATGATTCCGGTTTTTATCGTTCGCAATTTTTGCAGTCTTCTCTTTTCAATGGGGGGAAAAAAAATAAAAAAGGAGTGTAGGATGTTTAGCAAATATTTGAAATTGACCACAGCTGCTCTATTTGCATACACGCTGATTTTTTTTTGCAGCACCTTGTTTTTTAACACAAGCTTGTTGGCCGCTAACGAGAAGACCGTGGCGTTAGTCATGAAAGCGCTCACCAATCCCTTTTTCTCTAAGATGGAGCTTGGCGCCAAAACCTATGCCAACCGCTCCAAAATTCCGCTTGAAGTGTTTGGTGTCGAGCGGGAAACGGATGTTGAGCGCCAGATCAGCATTATGGAAAATCTTATCTCGAGAGGCTACGGTGCCATTGTCATCGCTCCAGCCGACTCCAAGCAACTGGTGCCGGTTTGCCAGAAGGCACTTGCAAGCGGTATCGTTGTGGTCAATATCGACAACCCACTTCACGCGGCTACCTTACATAAATACAATCTGGCCATCCCCTTTGTTGGGCCTGACAACCGTGCCGGTGCCGCGCAAGTGGGTGCCTATGTGCGGAACAGGTTGAATGGCCGTGGGCGCGTGATCGTTATTGAAGGAATCCGTGGCGTTGAAAATGCCGAACTTCGCAAGACCGGCTTCATCGAGGCGATCACTCAGGACAGCAGCATTGAAATTGTAGCAAGCGAGAGCGCTAACTGGCACACCGATGAGGCGCTTTCTTTGGCTGTTAAGCTGCTTAACATCCATGCGCCGGTGGATGCCATTTTCTGCGCCAATGATAAAATGGCCTTGGGCGTTCTCCAGGCCCTGGATATCTTAGGCCTGACTGGTAAAACAGTGCTGGCCGGCTATGACAACATCGAAGCGGTGCGTTCGGAAATGCAAAGAGGCAGGATGCATGCCACGGTTGAACAGCACCCTGAATTGATGGGGCAGTACGGCGTTGAGTTGGCCGTGAACGGCCTTGAAGGGAAAAAGCTTCCGCTAAATTTACCCACGCCAGTGGATTTGGTCACCCACGAGACCTTTGGCAAAACCATCGCACTTTCAATCTCCAGTCTTCGAAACCCATTTTTTATTACACTCCACAAGGCGGTTCTGGATGCAACCTTATTGCATGGCGCCAAATTGGTAGTTGCAGATGCACACGATAACAATGCGCAGCAACTGATCGATCTGTCAACCTTCCTGAACGAAGGCATTGATGCCCTCATCATCAACCCTACCAACACTGAGACTGTGGGGCATGGTATAGAACTGGCTAACAACCAGAATATCCCTGTCATCACGGTGGATCGCAAAGCTGCTGAAGGCCAGACCATCTGCCACATCGAATCCGACAATAAGGAGGGTGGACGGATGGCCGCCAAATTGATGGCCCGCCTTTTACAAGGCAAGGGTAGAGTAGTCGAATTGGAGGGCATTCCCGGCACTTCGGCGGCTCTGGAGCGAGGCGCAGGCTTCAATGAAGCCCTAAAGGCCTTCCCGGACATCAAGGTTGTGACACGGGAAGTGGCTGACTTCGAGCAACAAAAAGCCAAAGATGTCGTCCTACGAACCATACAACGGAACTTGCAGTTTGACGGGATTTTTGCCCACAATGACAACATGATTTTGGGTGCAGCGGAGGCACTGGAAGCAATGGGACCTTCCTCGGTTAAAGTGCTGGTTGGTTTCGACGGCATTCAAGCGGCGCTCGAGGCGTTGCGGCAAGGCCGAATCAACGCGACCATTGCCCAAAAACCTGAGAAAATGGGAGTTTTGGCCGTTTCAAGCATTACGCGCTTTTGGCGGGGAGAAAAGCAGGCCTCGTCCATACGGGTCGATCTGGAAGTCATCGAAAGATAATAAGGAACCGGCATGTTTCGCACGATCAATCAAAGATTCTACACGATCGCGGGGGTTTTGGTACTTTTGTTTTGTATCAACTATGTTCAGTTAGCCTATTTCATCAATGAGGAGTCCCGTATTGCCGCGCAAGGTGAAGACATGATTGACATAGAGAGGAACATACGCAACTTGCTGAACCTGTTTTTTCGGATGCGGTATTGGGAGCGAGCCGTGTTTTCCCAGGAATTCCCCGATGCAGAGCTGCATTTCGGCCAATTAATGGCGGAAAT
>CAMYLH010000690.1 GCA_947259065.1 uncultured Desulfobacterales bacterium | reverse complement strand
ATTCCCTCGCCAGTTTAAATTAGACGAGGATTTCCCATTATAAAAGATTTTACGATGCTCAACCCCCTTGCGACGTTATGATGCAATGCGCCAAGCGCACGTCTGCCCTGATTTCCGGCTCAGCCATATCGGAAGGGTGGCTGATATTTATTTGGCCCAATTGGAAGGTTGGAATTATTCCATTCCTCCAAAGGCGGATCTTCGACATTCCATGCGGCATATCAAGACAATGTCTGCAAAAAGCACCGTGATTCTCTCTGAGGCGTAGGCTCTCCGAGACATGGGCTTTACGAGCCGGCGGCCAGCAAATTATAGAAATTTCGAGACGTTTAATTAATTCTTTTCCGTTAGCAGCTGCTTTACTTTGCGGACGCCGTCGCCGGCATCCTGGGCATAGGCATCCGCGCCAATGCGATCGGCCCAACGCTGGGTCACGGGGGCACCCCCGATGATGGTTTTATATTTCTTCCGCAATCCCGCTTTCTTCAACTGCTGCTCCAGTTCTTTCTGGCCTACCATCGTCGTTGTCAACAGGGTGCTGGACCCGATAATATCGGCGCCGAACTTTTCGGCCTCCTCGATAAAGCGGGCGATCGGGACATCGCGTCCAAGATCCAACACATCAAATCCATTGGCTTTAAAAAGAGATACAACGATGGTTTTGCCGATATCGTGAACATCTCCCTCAACAGTTCCCAGGACAATTTTACCGGACACTAACTCTTTCTCACTAGGGATGGCGGCATTGATGATTTGGGTTGCTTTTTCCATTGCCGTGGCTGAGTAGATCAGGGCCGGTAGAAACAGCCGCCCCGTTTCGAAGAGATCGCCTACCTTGTTGATTCCCGGTATGAACCCTTTTTCCATTAACTCTAAAGGGTCGATGCCCTCGTCTATCCCCCGATTTGCTACGTCTACTGCTTTTTCAGCCTTACCTTGCAAAATCGCTTCGGTCGCTTCCTCAAATATTTTTTCGGTCATATTTACCATCCTTTTACATCCTGGGCCGTTGATTTTTAGGGTCATAGGGAGAATGGATATGAACCCCGGCCGGAATCATCTTGCCTTCGACTTCGAGTTCATATTGGCCCTCCAGCACCCACTGATCGGTGATGCCATCCTCATTTTTGACATATCCCATGCCGACGGCCGACCCGATCTTGAAGCCGAAAGCACCGGAAGTCAGGTTGGCCATCCAGACACCGTTGCGATATAGCGGCTCACTGCCATACAGCATGATATCCGGGTCCTGCAAGGTAAACATGACAAGCTTTCGTGTGATCCCCGCTTCTCTTTTGCTCAACAAAGCGGCGCGGCCTCTGAAATCGCCCTTGTCCGGCTTCACACCAAAACCCAGGCCGGCTTCATCGGGGGTGTCATCGGGAGTGATGTCCGATTCCCAATGGCGGTATCCGGTTTCAAGTCGCAACGAGTTCACCGCCTGCATACCGACCAGGCGCAAGCCAAACGGCGTGCCCTCCTCCATGACGGCATCAAACACAGCCGGTGCGAACATACTCGGGATATAAAGCTCCCATCCCAATTCGCCCACGTAAGACATTCTCAAGGCCCACGGCCGGGCATAGCCAACATCGATTTCTTTGGCAGTGCTGTAAGGAAAGGCCTCATTGGAAAGATCGGCATCCGTCAGCTTGCCAAGTAGATCTCTGGATTTGGGCCCCATGACAGCCAGCATGGCATAGCCATGGGTCACATCGGTGATGACCGCCTGAGCATCCTCAGGAATCCGGCGCTTGAAGTAATCATAATCGTGTACCACCGTCGCCGCCGCCGTCACGATAAAAAAAGTGTCATCGGAAAAGCGCGTCACGGTGATGTCGGTTTCAAATCCGCCGGCCTCGTTTAAAACCGGGGTATACACAATCTTGCCTGCGGGCACCGCCACATCATTGGCACAAAAATACTGCAGGACGGCTTCGGCGTCACGGCCCTGAACCAGGAATTTACCCATCGATGTCAGATCATAAAGACCGGCACCATCGCGCACGGCCATATGCTCTTGACCTTGATACTCAAACCAGTTGGGCCGTCGCCAGCTGTATTTGTGGACCGGCTCGACACCTTCGGGGGCAAACCAATCGGCACGTTCCCAGCCCGAATTCTGGCTGAAAGCAGCCCGGTGCGCTGCCAGGCGATCATGGATGGGAGAGCGGATGATACCCCGGGCCGATGTCAACTGCCGGTTGGGATAGTGATGGTGATAGAGCACACCGACGGCCTCCACAATGCGGTCCTGCAAATAGCGGGCGTTTCGCTGCCAGGGAAAATAGCGCCGCACATCAACCGGCCACAATTGCTCTTCCGGTTTTCCCTGGTCAATCCAATGCGCCAGGGCCCGGCCGACGCCGCCGGCACTTTGAATCCCGACGGAATTCATACCACATGCCACAAAAAAGTTCTTTACCCCCGGGGCTTCTCCAACCATAAAGGCCGTGTCGGGGGTAAAGCTTTCCGGCACCAC
>CAMYLH010000689.1 GCA_947259065.1 uncultured Desulfobacterales bacterium | reverse complement strand
GAAAATACCGGCACGTTCAGTTGTTCGCCCAATTTTTTAAGTTGATCGATGGCTGCCGGGCGATATACATCCGCCGGCACCAGATAAGGCTTTCGTCCCTTGTTACGCAGGAAAACCGCCAGCTTACCGGCAGTTGTCGTTTTACCGGAGCCTTGCAGGCCGACCAGCATCAAGGATACCGGACTGGGGCCTGAAAGGTCCAGCTCTTCCTGGTGTGACCCCATCATTTCGGTCAACTCTTCGTTAACGATCTTGATTATCTGCTGACCGGGTGTTAGGCTTGTCAGGACCTCCTGACCTAGCGCCCGTTCTTTGACATCGGCTATAAACCGTTTGGCCACGCGATAATGGACATCGGCCTCCAAAAGGGCCAATCGAATTTCTTTTAATCCCTCCTCAATGTTCTTTTCGGTTAACTTTCCGCGTCCTTTGAGCTTTTTAAAGGCGGCATCCAGTTTGTCACTTAATTTTTCAAACATAATTATTCCAGCCTGACACCATAAATTCTTGAAAATATAATCTTAAAGATGGTATGTCAAGTAAATTAATTTGCCGTGAGTGGGCCTCGGGCATTGCCCGCCGTTGGGCAGTGCAAAAGTGAATTATGGTGAGCCGGCGTGTGTTTGGAAATTAATTTAATATGTTGAATGAACCTATGAAAAATAACATCCTCGAATTTTCGGCGGATCAATTACGCTCCTGGTTGGCAGAGCGAGAAATTGCAGCCTATCGAGCCGACCAGCTCCAAAAGTGGGTTTATTTGCGCCAGGCTGACAGCTTTGACGTGATGACCGACATCTCCAAAGAGATCCGGGCGCAGTTATCAACGCATTTTGAAATCGGACGACTGAAAGCCGAGATGATCGAAACCTCACAGGATGGTTCCCGCAAATACCTTTATAAATTAAAGGACGCTAAAACGATTGAAAGCGTCCTGATTCCGGAGAGAGATCATTTTACCTTGTGCGTATCGAGCCAGGTAGGATGTGCCCAGGATTGCCGGTTTTCCAAAAACGTTTGACCAATATTGTTTTTATGGGGATGGGCGAGCCCTTGGCCAATTATAGAAACCTGGTGAGTGCCATCGACATCCTGACCGACAACGAAGCCGGACTCAGGTTTGCGAGCCGACGGGTGACGGTATCCACCGCCGGATTGATACCCAAAATTATCGCCCTCGGGCGTGATACCCGGGTGAATCTGGCCGTGTCCTTAAATGCAACCGAAAATAAAACCCGCAACAGGCTGATGCCGATTAACCACAAATATCCTCTGGAAAAATTAATGGAAGCCTGTCGCCAATATCTTCCCGCTCCCGGCCGCAGAATTACATTCGAATATATTCTTATCAAAGGGATAAACGATTCTGTAGATGATGCCAAACGCCTGGCAAAATTACTGCACTCAATCCGATGTAAAGTTAACCTCATACCTTTCAACACCCATGAGGGCTGTGAATTCGAGCGTCCGGCAGAAGCCGTGATACAGGCATTTTATGACATTTTATTCGCCAAAAATTATACGGTTATCATCCGCCGGAGCAAAGGGCAGGATATTTCGGCGGCATGCGGGCAACTCAGGGCAAGGAGTTTATCGCATACCCCACGGAGATAGCCATATCCTCCGTCTTTTCTTTATATTCAGTAACATTTTTCAAAATAAAAAACTTCGAGAATTGCTTCGTTTTGTTCCGTCTCTTTTTCACTTCGGATAATTTGTGCTGCTGTTATTAATAAGCTTTTCAACATGATCCCGGTGCTTTCTTATTTCTGCTTCCGCCCACTCACGCTCGATAATCTTTGCTAATGTTTCAGCAATTGCGCCAATTAGACTTTTTTCTTCCTTAAGAAACGGCCCTTCATCAAGTGTTGGTTTTTCTTCTAGGTAACATACCTCCAATGTGCCAATTCGCTCATGATTTACCGTGATTTCATGTGCCAGCTTCCATCTGGTGTCTTTAAAATTCTTCGTTGTAAACTCATAACGATCAAAAATAACTCGAGCACAGGTAATCTCAGGGTATTGAAATGCAGGTGGCATAAAATCAATTACTGTTTGAAGGACGGCGTCCAGTGAAAAATCAGTTGCATCCCTAAAACTTGAGATATCATATAGACAATTTAATTCTTTGATTCGTTCGCTAAGTCTGTGAGAAACCAGCCCCAATTCTTCTGTATCAGATCGTTTGAGTTCTTTAATCTCTCTTTTCAGTTCCTCGTTAATTTTCATCAGGCTTATGGTGCGCCTTATATGGCTGAATTCAAGAGATTTGCGCTTCTCATTAAACTCTTTTTCCTTGTGCACATATTCAAGAACTTCCCTTTCTAATTGCTTGATTCTTTGTCCTAATTCCTTGTAGGTCGGTTTTTCTGCCATGAGAATATCGCCTGTTGTTACTAAAATTATTGGAAATGAATTCTAACCGCCCATCATGTGTAGGTAAGATATGGGAACATGCAGTATTTATGGTCGATGTGTTTATAACTATCGGAAGGAGGATGCGCTGTCAAACAGAATTCCATCGGCAAACGGCTCTTGTTTTGTCTGATGATGTTTTTGGGGTTTAGCATTTTGTTAAAATCGCAGCTGTGATA
Organism: uncultured Desulfobacterales bacterium; assembly: GCA_947259065.1. GTDB lineage: Bacteria > Desulfobacterota > Desulfobacteria > Desulfobacterales > JAFDCJ01 > JAFDCJ01. The sequence goes on along the minus strand of CAMYLH010000689.1, from coordinate 908 downwards.
TATATTCTGTGTATGCGAAAATATTCAAAATTAAATGCAATCCAGGAAGATGCGCAGCGTGTCGCGGAAGCAATTTCTTCTTCGCTAGAGCTTGAAACGGAAATTGTGGATGAAACGTTGACCATTGTTGCCGGAACCGGAAGATACCGTGATATGGTAGGGCTTAAAGAAGAAGGCGGAGACCCGCAGGCCGGCTATATTTACGGAAGAGTGGTAACACTAGGCAAGGCCGAAATCGTTGAGGATGCTCCCAATGATCCCAAGTACGATCCGTCCGTGAACATCGGAACAACAACTGAATTGGCTGAGATCTGCTGTCCTATCATCGCTCAAGGCAATGTTCTAGGAGTCATTGGATTGGTAGCCTTCAATGAGACCCAGCGGGATCTTCTTCTCAAGCGCAAGAAGCAACTCGTGGATTTCGTTCACCGCATGGCTGAACTGCTAGCCAGCAAGACAGTTGAAACCGAAACCCTGCAGCATATCACGGTTGTTTCCAACCAGCTTCGAACTATTATCGAGTCCATCGATAACGGGATTTTGGCCGTTGACAATCTGGGAACCGTCACGCATTGCAATCAAATCGGGGCAAATCTAATACGGCGCAACCGGCGTGATATTATCGGCAAGCGGATCTCTAAAATATGGGCCGGGTCTCCGATTTTAGATGTATTAAAGAGGGGACGTGGTTATGATTGGCGCGAAGAATCCTATCAGGCTGCCAATCACACCATGCATTTTATGGTTACCGTCAAACCGGTTGTACTGGAAAGCAAAATTATGGGTGCGGTTGCGTCCTTTAGAGATATGGCCGATGTTCGCAAAAAAGCCTATGACATGATTGTGACAGTTCAGCCGGTTGGGATCGATGATATCTGGGGTGAAAGTCCCCAGATTCGGGAATTAAG
>CAMYLH010000688.1 GCA_947259065.1 uncultured Desulfobacterales bacterium | reverse complement strand
TGGCCGGTGCACGTAAAATTGAGTATGGCGAAGATTGCAGTTGCCATCGTCTGGAACGTAAAGGGTTAAACTTTGATCGTTCCATAAAATTGCCTTTTCGTATAGAGGGGGACAAGATCCAGGCGGATTTTAAGAATGGATTGTTGATGGTGATCCTGCCAAGGGCAGAGTCAGACAAACCCAAACAAATTGTAATCAACTAAATTGGATGAATAAGGAGGATACCATGGCTGAAAATAAAGTAGTCGCCAAAACCGAAGCTCAAGATCTGCAAAAACAGGAGCATCAGGAGGAACGAACTGTCGCAGGACGGTTTTTTATTCCACAGACCGATATCGTAGAAAATAAAGAAAGTCTGGTTATAACGATGGATCTGCCGGGAGTAAAGAAAGAGGATGTGAACATTAAATTGGAGAATAACCTACTTGAGGTAGAAGGCCGGATTGACTATGCACCCTATGAAAAACTCAATCCTGTATATGCTGAATACAATATAGGCAATTATGCACGAAGTTTTACCGTCTCCAATGCGGTAGATACCAGTAATATCGAGGCTGTTCTAAGAGACGGGGTCCTATCCCTGACGTTGCTCAAGGCGCCTGAAGCAAAACCGAGGCAAACCTGAAGCAAAACCGAGGCAAATACCTGTTAAATAAAATACTCAGTAGGAACGTGCTGCGTTTGCTCCAGCGTACCAGCGTTCCTACTAAAATTAGTTTTCTCAAACTCTCTCTTATTGACCGATAACAAAGCCGGAAAGGCAGGCGCGAAGTTAAAGGATGCGTTAACCATTACTTTTGTGGACAACTGAACTTTGGCCCAGTTTATTTCAAACAATAAAATCAATCTGTTGCAAAATGGTGAGGAGTATTTTCCAGCAATGGAAGCGGCGCTGGACCAGGCGATGCATGAAATTTACCTGGAAAGCTATATTTTCGAAAATGACAATACCGGAAAGCGCATTGTGGAAGCGCTCAAACGGGCGGCCTTTCGCGGCGTAAAAACCCACCTTCTGATCGATGGCTTCGGTTCGATCGGTCTGCCGAAAACCATAATAGATGATTTTGAGGCAGCCGGCGTAATGGTGTTGAAATTTCGACCCAAGACCTCGCCTTGGACGCTGCGCCGCCGGAGATTGCGCCGTCTGCACCGGAAAATTGTGGTCGTAGACCGGGAGATTGCTTTTGTCGGCGGCATTAATATTGTCGATGATATGGATATGCCTGGTCAAACATCGCCTCGTTATGACTTCGCTGTAAGTGTGGAAGGGCCGCTGGTGGGAGAAATTCATGCTTCTACCCGCCGGGTGTGGTCGCGTGTAGCCTGGACCCGCTTGCGTCCCGGCCGGGTCTGGGACAATGACAGATACACGCCTTCAACTTCAACCGAACCCGCGGGCCTGATGCAGGCGGCTTTTCTGGTACGCAACAACATTCGTCACCGTCGCGATATTGAAAATGCTTATCTGCAGGCGATTGAACAGGCGCGATTCGAAATCATTCTTGCAAGTGCCTATTTTTTACCCGGATTGAATTTCCGTCATGCGCTTTTGGATGCAGCCGGGCGGGGTGTCCGGGTGGTTTTGCTGTTGCAGGGAAGGATGGATCATCCATTGCTGCATTATGCCTCGCATGCCCTATATGACAGTTTTCTCGATACTGGGATTGAGATCTATCAATACCACAAAAGCATGATGCACGCCTCTCGAGGCAAATGTCGTTGTTGATGATGAGAACTTTGCAAAAAAATTAAAGCATAGCCTGGAGCAGGCTATCAAAATGGGGGCGCGGCGGATACTCCAGAATCATTGGGGAACCCGGCCCATCCGGCTGCGTCTGGCAAGCTGGCTAAGTTACGGCTTGGTGCGATTCATGGTAGGAATGACGGGGTATGCCCCGGGAAAAGAGTCTGGCCAGATATAATCGATCGATAACACAGCCGGAAAGGTAGGCACGTTAGCGATAGTAATCATATATGATATTGATGAAAGGATGTGTACTTACAGCGGGGGGCTGGGGGCCATAATCACATCCGGGGTTGATATATGGCTCAACACGCCGGAACCGCCTATGGAGGCTTCGGGAACCAGCGGGATGAAGGCAGCCTTGAACGGGGTCCCCAATTTGAGCGTGCTGGACGGCTGGTGGATCGAAGGGCACATCGAAGGTCTGACCGGCTGGTCCATAGGCGACCCGACCCTGGGAAAGGGAGAGAATCGGGACCACTCCCTGGATGCCCCATCGTTATACGACAAGCTGGAACATGCCATTGTTCCCCTTTTCTATCACGATCGGGAACGTTTCATGGACATGATGGCCTACTCCATCGCCATCAACGGGTCTTTTTTTAACACCCAGAGGATGATGCAGGAGTATGTGCTGAATGCCTATTTCAACCGCTGAAAAGACCTTCCCCCTCGGAAAATACGGTTGATTTGAAAGCGGATGCCATTGAGACCCTATCACTCACAAACCGGACCGGTTCCAGCCGTCTCATGGTCACAGAAGGAAACCGGCGGGCAGGCATCATCCGTCTCAAAGACATGTTGAAGTTCTTGAACTGAAAGTTGAGCTTGAACCATAGCTCGTTCTTAAACCAGGCCCCGCATCGTTATTTTCAACGGCAACCATTTGTGCGCAAACCGTGACGGATGGATAACGAGAATCGGCCTTGTCGGTCAATCGCATTCATTCACAGGCATGGCGCGTCAAGGAAAAGCTCGAAATGCACGACAACAAACATGAACTCAAAGTGCTGATGCTGGATGGCGCCACCGGTTTTTATCGCGTGCAACGCTACCGTGTCGGCGATTTTTTCGGCCCCGTGGATCTGGGGATTCATCTGGCCTTCAAGCATAACGCCTTGACCATTGGCGCCGGGCTGCTGGCCGGCTCTGTTTTTCCCGGATCCAACCGGCTTATATTCGCCGGTATCTCTCCCTGCTGGCACGGTTTTTATGTCTCCTCCATGGGAGGGGCGGCCCTGATTTTTGATAACCTCGGCATCAACATGCTCAGTCTCATCGGCAAAGCTCCGCATCCTTCCCTCTTGTACCTGAACCGCAACCACGGCGAAGAAATCGAGGTGGAACTGGTTCCGGTCGTACCCGAACGGATCTGGGACCAGGGCCGCAAAGGGGTGTATGCCGTAATGGAACATGCCATCCACCTGTTCGGTCCGAGGTATGAAAAGGACCCCCGGGTGCTGGCCGTCGGACCGGCCGCACGCGATTCGGATTTCGGCGCCATTGGATCTGCCCCTGTGAAAAAGGGGGAACTGACCCATGTGGATACCTGGGCCGGCAGGGGAGGCTTCGGCAGCAAGTTGTTTCAGGAGCATGGCCTTGTGGGCATCATATACGGCGGAACCCATATCGACGAGGATTTTCGCGATCGCTCCGTGGCGGACCAATGGTTCCAGGACAAATTCAACCAGCGGATGGCGGCCAAGGACATGGAGGTCACCACCAAGTACCGTTACGACCCGAAATTCAATACGGGCGGCACTTTTGGGGTCAATTACGCCGCCATGGATGGCGACATCCTGGCGTTCAATTACCGCACCATCTACTGGAGTCAGGAAGCGCGCAGGGATCTTCACGAACGTTTTATCCTGAATCATTACCTCAAACAGTTCAATCAGGAGACCATACAAACCAAGCAGCAGCGCAATTGCGGTGAGCCGTGCGCGGCGGTTTGCAAAAAAATGCACGGCCGCTTCAAGAAAGACTATGAACCGTACCAAACCATGGGGCCCTTGTGCGGTATCTTCGACCAGCGGGCCGCCGAACAACTCAACCACCATGCCGACCGCCTGGGCTTCGATGCCATCTCCGTGGGCGGGACCCTCGCCTGGCTCATGGACTGTCTGGACGATGGATTGATAACGCCCCAGGAGCTGGGGGTGGATCGGGTGCCCAAATGGGAGGTGGCGAACTTTGACGTGGTGGGAGATTCAATGCACACAACCCGGCGGGAATATACCGTTGCAGTTTGGGGCCAGAAAATTTGCGCGCCGTCTTGCACGGGAAAAGGGGAAGCAGGTGCTTGACCGGTTTGTATATAATGCCTTTGCCCGTCAGGGCTGGATGGTTCCCAACCAGTACTGGACACCCGGCGCTTATGCGCCCATGGCCATCACGGGCAAATATTACATGCACTACGGCCGTGATTTCCTGCCGCCCCGGGAGTTGGGAAGAGAGAATGCCCGGCGCATGCTGAAGGAACTGATGCTGGACAACCTCGGGATCTGCCGCTTTCACCGGGCCTGGGCGGAAACGCTGATTCCCGATATCATGGAAAACATCTTTGGGGAAAAGGATGCGTTTCTGAGTTCTTTAAACATGACCGCCAGCCGCATCACCAGCCGTAATGCATCGGTTTTCTGGGAGTCGGAACGCAACATGGACATGGTGTTCACATTCCTGAAAAACAAAAAAGAGACCGACGGGGTCAGCCACCCTGAAATAGACCGCTGGATTGATTTTTTCACTCGGGATAGGCATGCCGCCGCCTACGAGTTTTGGTACGAAATACACAAAGGCATCCATGAGATGCTTCGGGAATATCCTGTGTGATGAGAATTTTTAAGGAGCAACCTTAACATGAGTCAGTACAATCTAAACCGCATCTTTAAACCGCGCCATGTTGCGGTGGTGGGCGCTAGCGAAAAAGCGGGAACCATCGGCAACGCGCTGATGAGAAATCTTATTGACGGCAGGTTTTCCGGAACATTGCTGCCGGTGAATCCCAAATATAAAACCATCCACGGGCATGAGTGCTTCGGATCGGTTTCCGCCCTGGAGACGGGAGTGGACCTTGCGATTATCGCCACGCCGATTCCTACCGTTGTCGATATCGTGAATGAATGCGTCGGAAAAAAAGTGGGCGGCGCCGTTATTATTTCGGCGGGGGGAAAGGAGGTCGGTGAACAGGGTAGAAAGATAGAAGAAAAGATTCAGCGGATAGCTCATGCCGGCGGGCTTCGTATCGTGGGGCCGAACTGCATGGGC
>CAMYLH010000687.1:939-6102 GCA_947259065.1 uncultured Desulfobacterales bacterium | reverse complement strand
CCGGACGACCCGTGCGCCTGTTCCTCAATCGCTCCGAGGATTTCATGGTAACCTCACATCGTCCCCGTACGCGCCAGAAAATAAAGGCAGGATTCAAGAACGACGGTACCCTGACGGTAATCGATTACGAGGAATACGGACGGGGCGGTGCGTGGAATGAAGGCAACATGCGCTGGGCATACAGGCAGGGAGACTCCATTAAAGAGCTCTATAAGTGCCCGAACGTGCGGTCGACCAACTATGCGGTGCATACCAACCTATCCTCTCCCGGCGCCTGCCGCGGCCCCGGAAATACGGAGACGCTTTTCGCGCTTGAACAGTTCTTTGATGAAGCCGCCGTAAGGCTCGACCTGGATCCCATCGAACTGCGCCTGAAAAACTTTGCCGAGATCCACCCGCCCACCAGCCAGCCTTATTTTAGCAACGGGCTAAAAGAAAGTTACGAAAAAGGATCTAATGTCTTTGGCTGGAAACGCCAAAAACCCGGGTCGGTAAAAGACGGTACAATGCGACGCGGCATCGGCATGGGCACGGTGCACTGGCATGGTACCAGCGGCGAGCCGAGCCAGGCGCTTGTTACCGTTTATCCGGAAGGCACCGTCGAAGTCAACGCCGGCATTGCCGATATAGGTGTCGGTGCGCCGGTCATCCTCGCACAAATAGCCGCCGAAGAGCTTCAGGTGCCTTTCGATAAGGTGCGTGTTGCCTACGGCGATTCGGCCGGCACACCCTATACCATCAACTCGAGCTATGGGAGCCGGACCACCTCGCTGGCCGGTCCGGCCGTCCGCATGGCCGCCGCAGATGCCAAGCAGCAGCTCATCCAAATTGCCGGTGAGGTCTTAAAAGTTTCGCCGGCCGATGTCCAGCTAAAGGATGGCGTCTTCATAACCAAGAGCGACCCCGCGAAACAGGCAAGCTTCAAAGAGGTCACAGGCCAGATGGGCTGGAGAAAGCGGCGACACCTGGTTATCGGCAAAGGCAAACGCCTGGACAACCCGAAGGGGCGCAAGGTAGATATTTTTGGCGCGCACTTTATCGAGGTGGAGGTCGATACTGCTACCGGAAACGTCCGTGTGTTGCGGGCGGTCCTTGCCCATGATTCCGGCCGCCCCATCAACGCCTTGACGTATGAAAGCCAGGTTCAGGGCGGATTTCTGATGGGCCTCGGGATGGCACTGTTTGAAGAGCGCATCATCGACGCCGAGACAGGCGTCCAGGTTAACGCCGATTATCACGGCTATTGCTGCCCGACCGCACTGGACGTGCCGGACCAAGTAACCGTCATCCCCATCGAGACACATGATTTGTCTACAAACATCAACGCGAAAGGTGTGGGTGAACCACCCACCGCCGGCTCCGGGGGTGCCATCGCCAACGCACTCTACAACGCGATTGGCGTGCGCATCCGCGATTATCCCATCACACCGAGCAAAGTTCTCCAGGCGCTGGAGGCGGCCGGCTGAAGAAAGGAGGTGAGCAACCATGCAAAGCTTTAAATGGATCAATGCAACCAGCGTTGACGAGGTAAAGGAGATCTTTGCACAGCAAGGCGACAAGGCGCGGATCTTCGCCGGCGGCAGCGATTTGATGACCATGTTGAAAGAACGCCTCGATATGCCAGAATTGATTGTGAACATCGGAAATATAAAGGCGTTGAAGTACATCCGGGAGGAAGAGGATGGTGTTCGCATTGGGGCCATGACCGTCCTGGCCGATATCGCCGAGCACCCGGTTTTGGGTCGGAATTTCACGGCCCTCGCCCAAGCGGCTAAAGCGGTTGGATCCCCGCAAATACGCAACATGGGCAGCATCGGTGGAAACCTCTGCCAGCGGCCACGTTGCTGGTATTTCCGCGGGCCGTTTATGTGTATCCGAAAAGGGGGCGATACCTGCTATGCCGTCAACGGCGAGAATCAATACTACCACGCCATTCTGGAAGGTGAGGACTGTTTCATGGTGCATCCCTCGGACACGGCAGTGGCCCTGATTGCCTTGGATGCCGACATCATTATCGCCGGCGTGAAAAAGGACAGGGTCGTGAAGGCTGAAAACTTTTTCATCGGACCAGGCGAGGATATTGAAAAAGAAAACATTCTGGAGCCTGACGAGTTCATCACGGAGATCCGAATTCCAGCGATAGAAATCAACACCCGCAGTACCTTCCTGAAAACGCGCATCCGCGGGGCTTGGAATTTTGCCCTGGCCAGCGTGGCCGAAGTACCTTCCTGAAAACGCGCATCCGCGGGGCTTGGAATTTTGCCCTGGCCAGCGTGGCGGTAAGAAGTACATCCAAAAACGGTGTCTGCCAGGACGCTCGTGTGGCGCTGGGAGGGATCGCCCCCCTGCCGCTGCGGGTCAACAAAGCTGAGCGTGCCCTGATAGGCCAAAAGATTACCTCAGATATTTTGCAGCAAGCGGCCGATCTCGCCACCAGCGGTGCGCAGCCTTTGACTATGAATAGTTACAAGGTTGATCTCACGGGCGCTCTCGTGAAAAAGGCGGTCCTTGCGACTGTTTAGAAGTCAAAGGGCACAGGCCCTTTAGAATTGAAGGCATGGAAACGCAGACGCTACATCGCCGCACCGCTTGCTGCCTTTTTTTGGATTTAGAAACGGGGATACCCTAAAAATAGAAGATAAAAAAGGGTTAAGTCTGCTCTTGACTCTTATTGGGCAAACGAAAGATCAAAAGCAGACCCATCCTTTAATGGGTAACCTCATGGTCTTATTAATAACATTTAATCCATGATTTATCGTGCTACAACTGGGGATTTCGTTCGGGCACTATATAGGCAAATAGTAAGAATGTCTCTTATTCCGTTCATTGGTCTTTTAAAAACCACCGATTATTAGTAGTAAAAAAAAGGAGGAAAGTAAATTTAGAATATAAATATGTAACGGACGTCTTTATTTTCCCCTCGAAACCGAATTCACGATCCCAAAAAAGTTTCCTCACGTCGACGTCGAAAAAATATTGAAAGCACAAACAAGTGGCACGAAACACACACTCAGCTCAAAATGTAAATTTCCGATTACCCAATCTATAGTTTGCCGAGATTGTGAATTTGTATAACAGCTCTAAAATATCACGGTTCAATTTTTTGGCGGATCTGAAAGTGCAATTTAAAATTCAAATCCAAAATGGACGATCATTACAGTTTCAGTTTTAACCTTTTTGGAATCTCTTGAGTTTTGAATATGAAACAAATATCGCTGGGGTCGGTGCACGGCGGATTTTTCATACAACACCAGAAAGCAACGGCTTAGAAAAAAGCCTAATCTTTTTCGCGGACATCAGAAAACACAGATTTCCTTTTAACTGGGGCAATCTCAATTAAAATCCAGGTTCAGTGATATTTTGTCTTCTGGTAAGGAAACGGCGACATGCAATACAGACGTTTAGGCCGCTCCGGATTGATGGTCTCTGAGTTGGCCAAAAATAAAGGCATTTAAAGATTGTGATATGACCATTGTCAGTTTGCCGGCCCGATGTTACGTTTTGTTACGTATAGGTACTTTACTTGAACAACACAGAAATCAGCTTATTTTAGGTTACTAAGGTTGACAATATAAATAAAAAGGGTTTTGACATTTCATCCATTGCCAGATTCGCAGGTATGAGTAATTCAACCCTGCATCATGTCTTTGAGAAGATTATCGGACAATCGCCGACTCAAAACTCTAAAAAAATCCGGCTTCACCAGTCACGCCTGATGATCGTCAGCAACGGCTTGAGCGATAGTGAAGCTGCATATAAAGTGGCTACAATAACGAATCACAATTCAGCCGGGAATTTAGGCGACAGTTCGGACCGTCTTCAAGCCGGACAGCTGAAATCCTACAATATAAATAGTGCCCATAATGAAATTTTCTCTGAAAATAACTTTCGCCCTTCTAACAATCACGATGACGATCGTCATCTGTGGGGGAGCATCTGGCAAAATGAATGCGGACAAACCCAATCTTCCCAAAACTGTTGGCGTTTGGAATAGACTTGAACCACCTCGAATTATTAACTCAAAGAACATTTTTAAGTACATGAACGGTGCTGGTGAGCTTTATCTGGGCTATCGATTCCGTCATCTTGCGGTCTTTGATTATACTTCTGCCGATCAAGGTAATATTCTGGTGGAATTGTATTTTATGGAAAGCCCCGACGATGCGTTTGGCTTGCTTTCCCTGGATTGGGGCGGTGAGTCGGTACCCTTTGACGGCGCCCCTGAGGCGATATCAACCCGATTTTATACGGCAGCCAACCGGGCGCTTTATGGTGGCGGCCTGTTGCGGTTATGGTCTAATTATATATATGCCCGGATTATGGCTGAACGTGAGACACCGACATCAAAGGATGCGGTTTTTGCGCTCGGTAAGGCAATAGCTGCCGGTACTCAGTATCCGCTGGAGCCGGCCCTCGTAAAATTACTGCCCCTTGAGATTGATGATGTTTGGAAATTACGGGCGGACCGACTGAGCTTTTTTCGTTCGCATCTGGTGCTAAATTCGATTTATTACCTCAGTCATGAAAATATTCTCGATCTCGATCTCTCAGCAGAAGCCGTTATTGCGCCCTATCAATACATTTCTGACTCAGGCGACCCGAAACGCAGCCAGTTTCTGCTGGTGCAATATGAAAATCGTGAACGTGCGCTGGCAGCCCGAGTCTTTTTAAACTGGAGGACGGCTGGATGGCATATAAATTGATCGGCAAACATATTGTGATCGTGTTTGATAGTCCCGATCCGGAATCTGCCCTGGCAATCCTTCAGAAAAACGAAGCCAATTTACTGAAGAAAGGAGGGGGATCATGAAAGATAAAATGCCTGTCTTAACCAGAAGAGATTTTATACGTGGAACCGTCGGTGTAACCCTCGGTGCGTCTGTTTTCGGTCTTAAATGGCCCAAGGAAGAAGCCAGGGCGGCGGGTTCAAGCTTGGTGACTGTTGTACGCGATAAAAACGCCATGAATTCTGCAAAAAATATTGACATCACCGTCCTGGAGAAAATGCTTGTCGAGACATTGACCCGGGTTACCGGTCAGAAGAATACAAAGGATGCCTGGTTAAGCCTTGTCAAGCCGAATGATGTGATTGGCCTGGTGCCCACCGATCATCTAAATCCAACCCATGATGAAGTCGTTGATGTCGTCAAAAATTCATTGGTG
>CAMYLH010000687.1:0-910 GCA_947259065.1 uncultured Desulfobacterales bacterium | reverse complement strand
GGCACTGTTTTAAAGAACTACATCATGTATTCCGGCAGCCCCAGCAGTTATCATCAAAGCAACAGCGCCAAGTTAGGGGAAATCTGGAACCTTCCGTTTGTCAAAGGCAAGACAAAACTGGTTCTGGTGGATTCGCTTTATCCGCTCTGTGACAAGGGACCGCAGCCGGATCCAAGATATCAATGGAATTACAATGGATTCATCGCCGGGACCGATCCGGTTGCCGTCGAAACGGTTTGTTTAAAAATTATTACTGAAAAAAGGAAAGTCATCCGAGGTGAATCCTGGCCCCTTTCGCCCCCGCCGATTTGTGTGGAAGCCGCTGATAAAGTCTATGGATTGGGGACGAGCCGGATGGACCAAATCCAAATTAAGCATTCCGGCTGGGATCACGAATTGTTGCTATAATCCCTTATCGAGGGAAAAACATGCGGTGGTCTGTTGTCTGTTAACCGCTTTTTTGGCAAAAACATGGGAATTTATGAGGTTTCTGGCGCTCATCAAATCATCCCGATCCGACTTTGAAATGATTGGGGAAAGAGGTGAAATCGATGAAATTTAATCAACCGATTACGCGCAGAGAATCCATTCGTAAGCTTTTAAAATGGTCCGGGTGCCTCACACTTGCCGGTGCAACCCGCTGGCCATTATTTGGGTTGCCCGCGGCAGATGCCAAGGTCGCAAACCAAAAATTTATTATTGAGGGCATCGGTCAAACAGTTAATTTTTCCGTCAAAGACCTGGCCCAAAAAGTCTTTGAAGCCGCCGGAGGAATAAGGCAATTTGTATCAAAAGGTGATGTGGTGGTCATCAAGCCGAACATTTCCTGGGGCAGACCGTCGAAAATGGCTGCCACCACAAATCCGGAAGTATTGCAGGCGGTCATCGAGCTTTGTCAGGAAGCGGGCGC
>CAMYLH010000686.1 GCA_947259065.1 uncultured Desulfobacterales bacterium | reverse complement strand
TAGGCACCCTGACATGGTGGGCTAACTGGTGGATTGCGGCGTTCATCATACCGCACTCCACCGAGCCGCCTGAATATCCCATGCTGGCCAGGTTGGCCATCCCTGGGATTCCGCCGTATAAAAGCGGGGCGCCGGGATTGGTCAACTGGCAGATCGCGATGCCGCACAATTCCTCTGCGTGCAATTGTGTCAACTGCCCGGCCATGGTCATGGGAGCCGTGGAGCCGGCCATCGGAGCACTGGAGAGGGCCACCGGAATCCGATGGCGAATGGCAGCTTGCATGATCTGGGTGGAATCGGTACACAGCTTCAAGGGACTGATGGCAAAACAGGCGGTGGTCGATATAAAAGGCCGTTCAATCAATTTCTCTTTACTACCGGCGATCATGCCGGCCATTTCGACCACCTGTTCAAATTTCTCAAGGAAATTGCAACCGCACATGACGTGTTTGGGGGTGGCCCGCAGACAGGCATAAAAAGAGTTGACATCATAGGCTTCAGGGGGAATATCCCAGGGCACCACCGGGCGCATATAGAAATGGATATTATCCAGTCGATCGACGATGCGACCGATATCAAAGATATCCCGCAACCGGGTTTGCCGCGCGGCACCGGTTTCCAGATCCAAAATCGTCAGGGCGGTGCCACCGGTGCCCATGTGGACTCGATTGTCTCCCAGAATCAGGTCATATTTTTCATCACGCCCGTAAAAGGTAACCTCTGCGGGCGCCTTGGCCACCTGCTCGCTGATCATCTCCCTGGGGAATCTTACCCGGGCCGCAGCCCGATCCACTATTGCGCCGGCCTTTTCCAGCATATCAATGGTTTCGGACAATCCTTCCTCGTAAGTGACACCGATATTTTCCAAAACGGTCAAAGCGGCTTTATGGATCGTTTCCACCTGTGGTTCACTCAAGGGACGATATTGAGTTCCGGCACTTCCTGCAAACATGGCGAGTTCTCCTTGGTATTGGATGGTTTAACCTTCATGGTGAAGAATTGCATTTGACGGATAATTCTTGGCGGCAGATAAAGCTGCAGCGCAAACGGTACCCTGAAGAGTACCTCAGCGCATGAGTCATGACGGCAAAACCTCACCGAGCAAATTCTAACGGTTTAAGCAGTTGGTTAATGTTGTCGATATGCTCTAGTTCCATGATCTGATTGCACAGCACACTAGTTTTCTTCGCCCCCAAGGCGGGGGTGGCGTAGGTGGTAAATTTATCAACAAGGTTCTGATCGGACAGGGGATAATCCCAATCTCCGGAAATCCGGTCATTACCCTGGCTAAATCTTTCACCCGCAACGGTCGTGATTTCCACAACGGTTGCCACCCGTTCGGGATATGCCGCTTGCATGGCGGGATCCGACACGAGTTCGACTTTAGCTGCCAGCGCCAGGATCTTAGGATCATTCAGTCGGGCAACGCTCATCTGGGGCGGTCCGACCTTTCCGTCAACTACCGCGGCTCCCAAAGCGAAGGGAATACTGTACTGGGCGTCTTCCGGCGTTAAGGGATTGCAGCTATCCAGTTTGGAGGCCTTGTCGGGTGTTTTGACTCGAATCGTGGCGATCTGATCAGGATTGAGGGGATGATCGGCCAAAATCTTCAACAGATTTTCGATTGGACCATGGGTCCAGCGGCAGGCCGCGAAAGGCTTGAAATAGGTTTTCAAAATTTCAAAGTCCGATCCCAATCCGTCCACCCGGGCTGCATCAGGATAGGAATCATAAAGGGTGAGCGTTCCGGTGATGCCATGCACCGTCATCAGAGCCGCCGTGTAGCCGGTAGCGGCGGCCCAACCCATCCCCTCCTTGATCATGGGGACCCGGCGAGCTTGGATCCAGCCCATCAACTGGCAGGAGGGAGCCTGGATTTCGGCGATCCCCAGCGCGTTGATAATTTCGGTCGGTTTCAATCCCATCAACCATCCGGCGGCGGCAGCGGCGCTGTAAGTACCGCCGTGGGCCGAACCAAAGTATATATCACCGGTGTTATTCATCGCCATCCCGGCCCGCAGTCCGATCTCATAGCCGATTACCGTGGCGGTGATGAAATCCCGCCCGCTGCTAGACCGTGGTTGGGCCGCGGCAAAGGCGGCCGGAAACAAGATGCCGCCGTTGTGCACTCGCGACAGGCGGTGGCCGTCATCCGCATCCAGGGCGTTGGCCAGAAAACCGTTGGCCATGGCCGCCATGACCGGCATGACCCCGTGGTCGATACTCGGTACCGTGACGCCGTCGGATTGAGGGAATTGGCGGCTGAGGGAAACCACGCGCTGTCCGAGTGGGGTGGCCAGACCGGCCAGGATACACCCGCAGGTGTCCAGCAGGGCACGTTTGGCCTGGTGTACCACTGCTGAGGGCAAGGTTTCGAAGCGGGTTCGAGCGATAAAATCAGAGAGTATCTCGTTAGCATAACTCATGTGAAATGCCTTCCTACCGGTCCATCCATCGGATGTTATCTCACCGGCATTCGCGGTTTGGTTCTTAAGGGTGGGGATACCTCGC
>CAMYLH010000685.1 GCA_947259065.1 uncultured Desulfobacterales bacterium | reverse complement strand
ACTACTACCAGCGGGTCCTTGAATTGCATCCGCAGCACAAAAAAGCTCTTGAGGGTATCACTAGAGTCGCTGATGCTTATGCAGACCGCGCTGAAAGCAAGTTAGATCAGTTCGATTATGAAGCCGCCAATAAGTATTTGCATCGAGGGCTAACGATTCAGCCGGAGAATACCCGATTACTGGGGCTGCAGAAAAAGGCAAACATCGGGAGAATTATAGCTCAGGCTGCGACAGCACTTAAAGAATACCGGCTTACAACCCCTAAGAATAACAATGCCCACTACCACTATCAACGGATTCTTGAATTGCATCCGCAGCACGAAAAAGCGCTTGAGGGCATCACTACAGTCGCTAATGCTTATGCAGACCTTGCCGAAAGTAAGTTAGACCAGTTCGAGTATAAAGCCGCCAAGGAGTATTTGAATCGAGGGCTGATGATTCAGCCGGACAATACCAGATTACAAGAGCTGCAGAAAAACACGAACGCATTTCGAGATGCACCAGGAAGGATTTGGAAAAAAATCTTATCACCATTCTCATCAGCTTTATAACTGCAAATCGTTACGCCGAAATTACCAAGTAACCAGTGGATAACTGACATGCCCTACATACGAATATATCTCAACAATGTGCTGACGGATCAGGTTGAACTAAATAAGGATCAATTGACCATCGGACGAAGTGTCGATAGCGATATTGTTCTTGATAATGCGGGCGTCTCATCACATCATGCGGTGATTCATAAGGAGGCGGGTGGATACGTCATAACCGATAACGGTAGTAGTAATGGCGTATTTGTCAACGGCAAAAAAATTGACCAGCATACACTCGAATACCGGGATGAGATTCAGATATACAACTACGTGTTGAAGTATATGGCATCGCGCGGACTCCACGGAATAGCAGATCCGGATATTGCGCAGGACGGAGATCTGTCCCAGGACGGTACCATGGAAGTGAATATATCTGACGTTCAAGAACTTCTTAAGTTAAGAGAAAAAAAGAAAACAGCGTATGTGGAATTACTAGATGCTAAAGGCGATCAAACCAGATTCGTAGTCAAGGAGCAGAACTTCAAGATCGGCAGATCTAAAGAATGTGATATTCGCACCTCTGGATGGTTGTCTTTTGGTCTTGCAGCGGAAATTCAGCGAAACACTAAAGGCTACCACCTGCTACCGAAAAGGTGGGGTCGTGTGATGAGAAATGAAGAGCCGTTAACACAACCAGTCAAACTCATGGATGGAGACTGTCTACGTATTAACAATCTCTCTATGAGGTTCTTTCACCGGATAATTAACAACCAATAAGGAATTGCGCATATGATAGCCAAGACCTCTCGTATCAAGAATTCCTTCCTATGACCTGGCAGTATGCCTCGGCGCTAACTATTGGCGATCGAGAAGAACAGCAGGATCGTGTCGCTATTTTTCACTTAGAGGATAGAGAGGCACACTTACTCGTAGTAGCGGATGGTATGGGTGGTCACGAAGACGGCGCGGCAGCAGCGCAAACCGTTATAGACATTGCCTCTAGTCGATTCAACCAAAGTATGATAGATGATACCAGGAAGTTTCTGGAAAATATCTGCTTGGATGCGCATAACGCCATCTTGACTTTATCGGAAAACCGCGCATCTGCACCAGGCAGCACCTGTGTGATCGCATATCTAACGGACAGTCAAGCCTACTGCGTACACGTAGGCGATAGTCGACTTTATCAGTTCCATAGCGGCAGGCTCATCCATAAGACCTCAGACCACTCTATTGCACAATTAATGGAGGAACAAGAGAGCGATCTTAAGGATGAAACCAAGCATTCAGCACCACAGAATCAGCTCTATATGTGCCTTGGTGGAAACACTGGGCTAACACCTGAATTTTATGCGTCGAAAGTTTCGACAGGTAATTTCTTTCTACTCTGTAGTGACGGATTTTGGAGTCAGGTAGATGTAGAGGAAATATTTGCGAGAACTAACGGAACGGCCATTGATCAAGAATATGCAGGGCAGTTGGTACAATTAGCCAACCAACAGGGACAGGGGAAAAGTGACAATATTTGCCTAGCATGGGCATATCGCAAGGATGATCCTACAGAAAGCGAGAAACCGGGATTCCTGAAGCAGCTGATCGCTTGGTTCTCATAAAATTATTATTGATAAGGCGTCGAATCGAAACCGTCCGCCATTTGCAGGGAAAGGACGCCTCAGTTTCAAGGGTCCTTCGTTACCCTTGGATGTTCTGTTGACGAGTGATGAAAAGGGCACGTTATCGGTGGGTGAAGGCACCGTGTTGGTGGCGAATTGTAACTTCGCGCGTAATAAACAGACAAATGACAGATCTTGCACCCGCTGGCAGTCTGCCCTACTCTGTTTGACCATGAAGGACCTGGTCTTTTTGCTCATACATCTGTTGACTACCCTTGCCAAGCTCTTGGGTCTGGGTGGCGCAAAAGCCATTATTGCCGACAGCCTGCTTATGAAACAGCAGCTCCTGGTAATCAGCCGCTCGCGAAA
>CAMYLH010000684.1 GCA_947259065.1 uncultured Desulfobacterales bacterium | reverse complement strand
TATCAAAATGTCGATGCCGCCCATGATTTCGTCTACTTCCTTAAATGCCGCTTCTATTTCGTCCGGGCTGCTCACGTCTGCACATACCCCGCCTGTTAGAGGTGACAGTTGAGACTGGGCGTTGGCGTTATCTAGGGCCTCCTGATTGCTGTCCAGGATAACCACCTTGCTGCTCTCATTGACAAAACGCCTGGCTGTCGCATATCCGATTCCGCTGGCGCCGCCGGTGACAACCACGCGTTTATCTTTAAGGTCATCGTACATGGTTTTTTTTCTCCTTTTACTACCAGTAATTTCGCACATGGCTTTATCAAATCTGCTTCAAGGCGTCAATAACCTTTCCCAACTCATCCTTGATATTATACGGAGCGATACCGATTCTCACCAGCCGGCCCCGACCTCGCAGTTCCAAACAGTCAATCTCTCCGCTGGCATATGTACCTCCTGGCTCACAAATTTGAATCAGAGCCATATCGCACCGGTTCAACGAGATCTTGGTATTTTAAATCAGAATATTGGATTTTAATTTTTTGGAAGGTGATTACAATCCAATTGCGATTCCCGAAATTACTACAGAGTAGCACCTTGTTGAAATTCTCTTGACAATAATAATTACCTTTTGTAGTCTTCAATCGGCCTTGCCTGATATAATTGCGTTCATCTGAACCTGCTCTAATAGGAATTTAACGGAGAGGGAATGTTTAAGGAAAACGCTAAAGATCCCACTATGAAGCCTTCGAGGAACAAAGCCCCCTCGGAGGTTTTTTAATTTGATAATGAGTGATTTGTAGTCCCTGTCGGTTGACCCATGTTACGGGTCATCACCGTCAGACGAGATTAGCGCTGTTGGGACACATGTCTTGTTTTTAGATGCTCCGCCGGTCTGGGGAGGCTATTATTAATTTTTCAAAAGGAGACGCTAAATGAAAAAACTATTGTTTGTGGGATTGTTAGTCGTCAGTTTTGTATTCGTTGGTGCCGGCAGCGCGTTTGCCGGGTCGGTTCTGGATGAGATCATGGCGGCCGGCGTAATAAAGGTCTCCACCGATGCCAATTATGCCCCGCAGAGTTTTCTCAACGACAAGGGTGAACTGGAAGGCTTTGATATCAGCGTGGCCAAGGAAGTTGCCAAACGTCTGGGCGTGAAGGTTAAATTCGTAACACCGGACTGGGATCTTATCACGGCCGGCAAGTGGGGTAAACGCTGGGATATCTCCATCGGTTCCATGACCCCCACCGTCGAGCGCATGAACGCACTTCATTTCACCATGCCTTACTACAGCACACCGGCCCAGTTTGCTGTTCACAAGGACAACACCACCATTAAAAGCCTCAAGGATCTGGCCGGTAAGCACATCGGTGTAGCCACCGAAACCACCTATGACCGATATCTTAACAAAGATCTTGAGCTTGTGGGCATCAAGATTGTGTATCAGGATTGGAAGGCAGGTAAAATCACTACCTATCCGACAGATGCCAACACTATTGAAGATCTGTCCCTGGGCGATGGTGTCCGGATTGACGCCTTGATCTCCGCCAAGCCGACCATTTTTGAAGCCATGAAATCAGGTTGCGGCGGCAGCTGCCCCATTAAGATGTTAGCTGAACCTGTCTTTTATGAGCACCTGAGCGTTGCCCTTGACAAGAGCCGTCCCAACAGTGAGTCTCTGCTGAAAAAACTCAACGAGATCCTCACCTCTATGTACAAAGACGGCACACTGGTGGATCTTTCCATGCAGTTTTACGGCCAGAACCTCATTCCTAAGCTATAGCATATAGTTGCATTTGTTGTATCTCCGGTTTCCCTCTGCCGCCTTTCACGGAGCGGGAAACCGGATTTTTTTGGGTTGTCTCTTCGTCGTTTTCCCGGCGAAATCTGGAGTTAAGCCCGGGTATAACCATTGGAGGGCATGGCAACATTTGAAACCCGATTCTGTTAACTGTATGCAGTTTGGAGGTAAAATGAACGAGCCCAACTTCGTTGTGGAGAGGGGAATTCCCCCGGAAGCGCTTGAGGTGATGGAGCGGACAGATGCCAGGCGGAGGAACTTCAGTCGAAATTTAAAAATTTCCATTGCAGGTATGGTGCTGTTGCTTGTTCTGGGACTCGTGGTGCTGGGACTCGATTTTAAATTCATGGGCAAGTGGCTGGGATTTATCCTTACGGGACTCGGGTTCACGCTTCTGGTCTCCATTCTGGCAATAAGCCTGGCATGTGTCTTTTCCGTCATCGGCGCCCTGGGCAGACTTTCGCGCAACCCTATCTTCAACGCCATGGCCACCCTTTATGTGTCGTTGATTCGGGGCACACCTTTGCTGGTGCAGGTTTACATGTGATACCGGCCGGTATCATGGCGCTTGCCGTGTGCTACGGTGCCTATATGACCGAAACCGTGCGGGCCGGGATTCAATCGATAAAGATCGGCCAGACCGAGGCTGCCAAAGCCCTGGGCATGACCGGCGGCCAGACCATGCGCAGGGTCATCTTCCCCCAGGCGCTGCGGGTCATTATTCCGCCGGTCTCCAACGAATTTATCGCCATGGTCAAGGATTCGTCCCTGGTATCTCTTATGGGGGTCTGGGAACTCAGCTTCCGGGCCATTAAAATCGGGAGGCGATATTTTCAGTCCCTGGAGATGTTGATCCTGGTGGCGGTGATCTACTGGGTGATGTGCATCATCCTGCAGACCGTACAAGAGAAGATCGAAAAACATATGGCCCGGGGAGAAAGAGGGGAACACGGATGAACAACCGTAAAGTAATGGTCAAAATTCGAAATCTTCACAAGGTCTTTGGCAAGGATCTGCACGTGCTGGACGGTATTGATATGGATGTGCACGTGGGTGAGGTGGTATCAATCTTAGGTCCTTCAGGATCGGGCAAAAGCACCCTGTTGCGGTGTATCAATTTTTTAGAAGAGCCCACCGCAGGGACCATTGAGGTGGATGGTGTGGCCATCAAAGCCGGTGAAAAATCCAGCGATCATGCTGCCAAGATTCTTGATATCCGCAAAAAGACCGGGATGTGTTTTCAGTCGTTTAACCTCTTTCCCCACATGACCGCCATCGGAAATGTCATGGAGGGACCCGTGACGGTACTGGGCCAGTCCAGAAAAGAGGCGACCCCCTATGCCGAGGAACTGCTTGATTGGGTTGGTCTTTCTGATAAACGCGATGAATACCCGTCGCGGCTCTCGGGTGGCCAGCAGCAGCGTGTGGCCATTGCCCGCAGCCTGGCAATGAAGCCCAAGATCATGCTTTTTGATGAACCGACCTCGGCCCTTGATCCTGAGCTGGTTGGAGAGGTTGTGGATGTAATGGAGCGCCTGGCCAAAGAGGGGATGACCATTATCGCAGTGACCCACGAGATGCATTTTGCCCGTGATGTTTCCAGCCGGGTGTTTATCATGGACGGCGGTAACTGGATAGAAGAGGGACCACCAGAAGAAATGTTCACCAATCCCAAGGAGGAGCGCAGCAAGCGGTTCCTGGCTCATATTCTTTAAAACAGAAGGGATGGTTGTTGACGTATTTATAGAAAGCTGAATTTATAGGAAATCGGACTATGGCATTAGATTTGGAATTTATCCGCGCCCAGTACCCTGTTTTCAGCAACCCCGATACCGCACGTTGGGCCATGTTCGAAAACGCAGGCGGCTCTTATGTCCCGCACCAGGTCATCGACCGTCTGCACGAGTTTTTCCAGTTCACCAAGGTCCAGCCTTACGGTCTCTTCCAGCCTTCTATTGACGCCGGCGAGAGCATGGATGCCGGCTACCAGGCCATAGCCGGTCTGCTTAACTGTCATCCGGACGAGCTGACCCTGGGCCCTTCAACTTCCATGAATACTTACGTGCTGGCCCAGGCTATTCGGCCAACATTAAAGCCGGGGGACGAGATCATCGTGACCAACCAGGACCACGAGGCCAATATCGGGTGCTGGCGCCGACTGGAGGAGTTCGGGGCGGTCCTGAAAGAGTGGCGTATCGATCCGCGAACCGGTGAGCTTTCCCTGGAAGATCTCGAGCGTCTGATCAGCGGCAACACCCGCCTGGTCTGTTTTTCCCTCTGCTCCAACATCGTGGGAACCATGAACGATTTTGAAACCATCTGCAGCATGGCCCATGATGTGGGCGCTATAGCCATTGGCGACGGGGTGTCGTTTGCCCCTCACCGGGTGCTGGACGTAAATGCCGGCGGCCTGGATTTTTACCTGTTCAGCACTTACAAGACCTTCGGAACTCATTTGGGGGTCATGTGGGGCAGACCAGCGATACTGGACACCCTCGAGCCTCAGGGGCACTATTTCAACCGGGATATCCCCCACTACAATTTCAACCCCGCCGGCCCCCTGCATGCTCAAATCGGCGCTCTGGCCGGTCTCCGGGAGTACATCGAGGCCGTGTACGGGCACCATTTCGATGAAGCGCAACCCGGCTTTCACGCCAGAGC
>CAMYLH010000683.1 GCA_947259065.1 uncultured Desulfobacterales bacterium | reverse complement strand
TCATCAATGACGTTTTCTATGATTTAACCAAATGGGAGCTTACAAAAAAAGAGTTAAATGATCGCAGCGAGTCTAAAGATATAGCGGACGGACTCGATAAATCCATTGCGATTCTGGAAGAAATGATGGCATCTGCCCATACCAGACTGGATCGTGTGTTTATGACGCAAAAAAAGATCACGGATTTAATTTTGATCGTTGACGAAGAAGTATCTAAAATAGAATTAGCCGAACTAAAAAGACAAAAAGATTATTTTGTTTTTGATAGTGATGTCATTTGGAAATCGGGAACACCTCAAAATGCCGGGCTAGACAGTTTGACCCAAGTAAAATCGAGCTCAACAGGACTTATAATCAAGGGGCTTAAAGAAAATAGAAAACAATTTTTAGATTTTTACCAATTAAATATTAAAACCGTGTTGCTTCAATTCGGATTTTTGATTTTCTTTTTAGTATTTCTGATTGTTGCCAATATAAAATGGAAGAAGCAAGTAATTACCATAAAAAACCCTATTGAACTTCAGGCCAAAATAGTACTTTCAAATCCACTTTTATCAACGCTTTCTTTAGGGGTACTTATTTCTGCATTTTTTTATGACTCAATGGTTCCTGCTTTTGCAGAATTTCACATTCTTATTGTTCTTTTAGCCACAATTTTGCTATTGCCCAAACTAACTACCAAAAAAATTAATGTCTTTTTGTGGTTGCTATTTGCGGTTTATATTATCAATACGTTTGAAGCTTTTATCGGCATCAAATCAATTCTGGTTCGGTGGTTGTTAATTCTTGACTCTATTGTTCTTCTTTATGTGCTGATGATAGGAAGAAAGGTTATACCAGAAATGAAAGAGTCATTTTCACAAATCATAAGAATTTTTAAACCGGTATCCATTCTCTTTATCCTAATTTTATTATTTTCAATTTTTGCCAATATCATTGGCATGGTTGCCTTGTCTAACTTTTTGTCTAAAGCTGTATTGTTATCCATAACCTTTGGGGTAATTATATTTCTGTCTGTCAAGGTGATGACCAGTATTTTTGTATTGATTTTCAAACTCAGAAAATCATCAAATATTCAAACCCTGACCATCATGGTCAACGCTACTCACCAACGCATCCAACCACTTCTTGGCTGGATCGGGCTGCTCTTTTGGCTGTATTTTACGCTTACAGGATTTGAATTATACAGTTTTATTCTTGAATGGTTTGACAGTTTAATGGCCATAAAATGGCTGGTTGGCGAAATGACAATATCCTTGGGAGGTATATTGGCCTTTGTTGGAATTTTTGTGTTTACCCTGATCATTGCTAAAGTAGCAGCTGCCATGTTCCAGGATGAATGGATGGTTAATGCCTTACCCAGGGGCATAGCTCCAGCAATTTCTCTTGTATTACGCATTGTTGTTATTTCTTTAGGGCTGTATATTGGTCTAACCGCGGCTGGTGTAGATCTTAGCAAGCTTGGATTCATTATAGGTGCACTTGGAGTTGGTATTGGTTTTGGATTGCAAAATGTTGTACTGAATTTTGTTTCAGGTTTGATACTTGCCTTTGAAAGACCTATTAATTTGGGTGATACCATCGAGGTAGATACGGAAATGGGTGTAGTAACCAATATCGGCGTAAGATCAAGTAATATTCGGGCTTATTCAGGAGCTGAAGTAATCATCCCAAACGGTGATCTGATCTCCAAAAAAGTAATCAACTGGACGCTTTCTAATCGAAATAGAAGAAGTAAGATCCCGATGAAAACGTCGGCAAGTGCTGATCCTGAAAAAGTGATTGAATTGTTCAACAACATCGCTAAAGAATGGCCAAAAACAAGTGCTGAACCAGCACCTAAAACTTATTTTTACGGCTATGGGGAAGATGGAAATTTGAAATTTGCCCTGCTGTACTGGACTACTTTTTCAGATACGCTCAAAACTGATAGTGAAATTGCACTTAAAATTTTTAAAACATTAAGGAAGAAAATATCCAGGCGCCGGCTCCTGTTAGAAGAATAATCTCGAATGATTAAAACAAGGTCTATTTCATAAGATTAGCTTGGAACGGATTTCTTATTCACATTTTCTAGTTTTTTATTCATGATGACGGACCATAAGGGTTGAATCAAGGCAAGCGCCATCATCCCAGGGTAACCCGTTGGCATTTGCGGACTTTCTTCTAAGGATTCTAATACCTGATATTTTTTACTGCTTTTATAATGATGGTCAGAATGTCTGGACAGATTGAACAACATCAATCGACCAATCTGATGATCAGAATTCCAGGAATGAGTTCGTTTTACGCGTTCATACCTTCCTGAGAAACCAACTCTTACCGTAGATATTTCTTGGACTATTGCTAAAGATATTTTAGGTAAATAAAACTACTCACAACAAAAAATAAAGCGCATTGAAAACGCTCCTTATTCGGAACGTTGTGCCTAATTACTGTAATGAAATAATAATTAATTGTAGTATTATTTAACGCCAAGCGTAACACGCCCAAACCGCGCCTTTGAGCGGAAGTACGAG
>CAMYLH010000682.1 GCA_947259065.1 uncultured Desulfobacterales bacterium | reverse complement strand
ACCTATGTTCTAAATCAACCCGGTCTCCTTGAAGTGCTTAAACAGGGTTTTGGGGTTGAGCGGCAGTTCGTTGATGGCCACTCCGGTGGCATCCAGGATGGCATTGCGGATGGCCGGAGCGGGCGACAGCACCGGCGGTTCACCCAACGATTTGCTGCCATAGGGATGCGTGGGCTCGTAGGTCTCCACGAAGGCCGCCATCAGATCGGGAATGTCCATGATGGTCGGCACCTTGTAGTCCAACATGTTGTTGTTGTAAATACGGCCGGAATCGGGATCAATCATGAGCACTTCGAAGAGACCGGCGCCGATGCCCATGGCCATGCCGCCGTGCACCTGTCCCTCGGCGTTCAAGGGATTGATGACCACCCCGCAGTCGTGCACGTTGAAGATTTCGTCGATTCTGACCCTGCACATGGGGACATCGACCTCCAGATCCACGAAGGTGCACCCAAAGGAAGGCGCGTTGGTGCGGGTCTTGTAGCTGACCTCGGCCGTGATCTGGCCACCACGGTTTTTATCGTAGTAGGCGTCCAGGGCCACGTCCTGCAGGCTCATCACTGCAGTCGCGGGCGTACGGGCAACCACGATATTCCCATCCAGGATGTCGAGATCCTGGGAATTCATCCCCGTGATGAGACCGACATAGTCCAGAATCTTTTTTTTGAGCTGTTGGGCGGTGCGCATCACTGCCTGGCCGCCGACGTAGGTCTGGCGCGAGGCATAAGCGCCGGTGTCGAAGGGAGTGACGTCGGTATCCTGGGTAGATACCAGATGAACCCCGGCAAAAGGTATCCCCAGGGTTTCGGCCGCCATCTGGGCAAAGGCCGTATCCGAACCCTGTCCAATCTCCGTAGCCCCCACCCGCAAGTGGACCGAACCGTCCTGATTCAAAACGAGATGGGCGCCGGCGGCCTCGACGCAGACCGGGTAGGTGCCGGAGAGATAACTGAAACAGGCCATGCCCAGCCCGCGCCGGACCGGTCCGCTTTGGGACGCGGGCCAGTCGGCACGCTTTTTCTCCCAGTCGATCAGCTGTTTTCCCTTTTCAATACACTCCATCAGCCCGGGACTCATGATGGGCCGTTTGCCGATCTGGTTCATGTCGCCGGGCCTGACCGCATTTTTGAGCCGAAATTCCACTGAATCCATACCCAGGGACCGCGCGGCGTCTTCCATGGCACAGTCGACGGCGTAGGTCATCTGGGGTGAACCATACCCGCGCATGGCGCCGGCCGCCGGGAAATTGCCGTAAATGGTCCGGGCCTGACAGCGGTAGACCGCCCGCGGATACATATAATGCGCCTTGGCGGCTGCCGCCGCGGCGATGGAGTGCCCGTGGGAAGCATAGGCGCCGGTATTCGAAAGTGCATCGAAGTTGATCAGCTTGACGGTGCCGTCCTTTTGCACACCGACCTGCAATTTTACCCGGAAGGGATGGCGCACCCGGGTGCCCACCATGCACTCTTCGCGGTCCAACCTCAACTTGATCGGAACGCCGCCCAGCTTCAGGGTCAGAAACGCCACCATGGGTTCCAGCACAACGTCCTGCTTATTGCCGAATCCGCCCCCCACGTAAGGTTTAATGACCCGGATCTGACTTAAGGGCAGCTCCAGGGCTTGACCCACGATGCGCCGCACGATATGCGGAATCTGGGTTGACGTCACGATGACGATGTGCTCCAGGTCGTCCATGTAAGCATAAGCCGTGTGGTTCTCCAGGTGACAGTGCTGTACGACCTGGGTTTCATAGCAGCCGTCGATCAGGTGATCCGATTCCTCCTTGGCCTGCTGCCAGTCGCCGCCGGCCACATAGGCATGCTCCTTGACGATGTTGCGGGTCCTTTTATGGATTTCGGGCGCATCATCGGCCAAGACATCGTCCATGCGCACCAGGGGTTTGTAGGTCTCGTACTCCACTTTGATGAGAGCCAGCGCTTTGCGGGCCGTCAGCTCGTTTTCGGCCACTACCACCGCGATTTCATCGCCCTGGTAGCGAATATGATCGGTCAACAGCTGCCGGTCAGCCACATCGGCATGGCCCGGGTCCATGGAAAAGGGATGACCGGCCGTGGCGAATACCGTTTTAGGTATGTCTTTGAAGGTGAAAACCCCGTCGACCCCCGGCAGCCCACTGGCCTGGCCAATGTCGATACTGACAACTCGGCCGTGGGCGATCGAGCTCCTCAGAAACTTGGCCACACGCATACCGGGCATGGAGAAGTCATCTGTATAACGGGCTTTACCGGTGACTTTGGCCACCCCATCCACTCTTTGCATTGGTTTGCCGACTGCCATGATTACTCACCACACTTGTCTCGAAAATTTTTTTAGTTCACCCTAATCCGGATAAACCGGAAATAACAAATTACAAGCACCAAATTACAAATAAATCACAAATAACAATATCCAAATCTCAAATAAAATCAAACGCCAATTGTTTGGGATTTTGAATTTCGGTCATTGGTATTTGTTTGAGATTTGTTTTTTGGTGCTTGGAATTTTCATGATTTTCATAAG
>CAMYLH010000681.1 GCA_947259065.1 uncultured Desulfobacterales bacterium | reverse complement strand
CGTCGCCAACGGCCGGCAGCAGGTAGTGTCGATCCATATTGAAAAAGAGGTTGTCGATCCGGACGATGTCGAGATGCTTCAAGACCTTGTATTGGCCGCAATCAACGATTCGCTGACAAAAGCCCAGGAAATGGTCAGTGCCGAAATGAGCAAACTGACCGGTGGACTGAATATACCGGGATTGATGTAACGAAATTATCTAATTTTAGGCATTTTAGCGCATTTTAGGCATTTTCCTATGAGCTACTATCCAGCTTCGATCCAAAAATTGATAAAAAATATTGCCAGGCTTCCAGGCATCGGTGAAAAAACAGCCGAGCGCCTGGCCATGCACATACTGCGAGCCCCGCGTCATGAAGCCGAGCAACTGGCGCATAGCATTTTGAATATCAAGGATAAAGTGAGATTTTGCACCAGGTGTTTCGCCCTGAGCGACGGTGATTTTTGCAACCTGTGCAGCGATCCGGCCAGAGATTCGTCGTTTTTATGTGTGGTCGAGCAACCGGCGGATATGGTGGCCATTGAAAAATCCGGTGCTTTTCACGGGATGTATCACATTCTATCGGGCGCACTTTCGCCGATGAACGGAATTGGTCCCGAGAATATCCGAATTCGTGAGTTTATTACCAGGATTCAGAAAGATCGGGTGAAAGAGGTTGTGCTGGCAACGAGCACCACTGTTGAAGGTGAGGCTACTGCTTCTTATATAGCCCTGCTTCTGGAAAAGTATCAAATCAAAGTAACCCGGATCGCATCGGGGGTCCCCATGGGGGGCGATCTTAAGTATGTGGACCAGGTTACGATGAAAAAAGCCATGGAGTCCCGTCATGCCCTCTGATTGCATCGTGACGAAAGAGCTGTTTGAATGCCGCAGGTGCGGTGACTGTTGCAAAGGATTCGGCGGAACCTACCTAACCGGGGAAGATATTGAAGCCATCTCCCGTTATATCGGCTCTAATCCCGAAAAATTTATTGCTCGATATTGCAGCCTTTCCGGTACCAAACCGGTGTTGGCTCAAAGATCGGATGGCTATTGCATATTCTGGGATAACATATGCACGATTCATCTGGTCAAGCCACACATGTGCCGGAAATGGCCTTTTATTGAAAGTATTCTGGTAGATGCTAAAAACTGGCTGATCATAGCCGATTCCTGCCCCGGTATTCACGCCGATGCCCCTGTCGACGCGGTTCAAAAATATGTGAAAAAGAAATTGACAAGAGACAACTGAAACCAATGACCGAAAAGAAGCAAATCCAAGAGGAACTGATCAGTGAACTAGCCGATATGAGACTGCTGATTGAGAAGGCAGAGGCCCGGCAGCGACATGATGAAAAAGCGCTCCGTGAAATCCAGCCCCAGCTTCAGCAGGCCCAAAAGATGGAAACCTTGGGCACACTGGTGGCAGGGGTGGCCCATGAAATCAATAATCCGATTAACCTAATTATGTACAACATCCCTCTTCTCAAAAAAATATGGCTGGATTTTCTGCCGATATTGATGGAAAGAAAGCAAACGGAGCCGGACCGAAAATTCGGTGGCTTTGCCTATGATTTCTTAGAAGATAATTTGGATCAACTCGTCGCCGATATGGAAATGGCTGCCCATCGCATTGCCAAAACAGTCTCCGATCTAAAAAATTATTCGCGGCAGTCCAATGTTGTCGAAAAGGTGCCGCTGCAAGTCAACAGCGCCGTGAAAAACGCCCTGCGATTGGCTCAATCCACTCTGCGCAAATCAGACGTGAACATTAAGCTCAGTCTGGCGGATGACCTTCCCGACATCGAGGGGAATCTTCAGAGCATTGAACAGATCATTCTAAATATCACGATCAACGCCATTCATGCTGTTCATCGCAAGCAGGGAGAGATCGAAATAGCAACGGGATTGAGAATCAAAGACGGCATGGTTTATATCCGCATCAGCGACAATGGCCGCGGAATTTCTCCGGCGATCGCCGATAAAATTTTTTTGCCGTTTGTAACGGACAAACAATCCGAAGGCGGCACCGGTCTTGGGCTTTCCGTTACCTATTCTCTGGTCAAGGCCCATGATGGCGAAATTGAGTTTGAAACCGGCCGGGACCGGGGGACCTCATTTAATGTATATTTGCCGACGCTTTTAAAATACCAGGCTGCCAAAATTCTGGTCGTAGATGATGACGATGCCATTCGCCAGATTCTCATCGAGGCGCTTACCATGGATCGACGGTATCTGGTGGAGGAGGCCTCAAATGGTATTGAAGCGTCGATAAAGCTGGGCACTTATCGTCCGGATCTTCTTATTCTGGACATATTCATGCCGGAAATGGATGGCCTGGAGGTATGCCGCAATATTCGCAGTGAACCCGAGTTGTCGGAATTAAAGGTTATCATCACCACTGGACATCCGGATCACCCGAAACTTGATGAAGTCGTTAAACTGGGTTTTACCAACATCTTATCAAAGCCCTTCGATCTGCTTCATTTTGTTAAGGATATCGAAATGATCCTGGGCCAGTGATAAAGTGGATGGCGTATT
>CAMYLH010000680.1 GCA_947259065.1 uncultured Desulfobacterales bacterium | reverse complement strand
CGGCAACGACGTGATAGTTGGTGATGATATGGCCGGATGAAATCGGCCAGCCGGTTCCAAGGGCTGCTCCGCTTAAATCAGATATCTGCGGGTCAGACAATTGCGGCGTCTGCTTGCTTCGAATTTCGAGCATCAACCGTTCGGTCAGCGAATGCCGTTCTGCGATCTCCACCATCGTCTGATGCGCTCTGGCGGCCTCTTCAATTTGACGGTTTTCTATATATGACATGCCGCTTTGATACAACCACTTGATGGCCGACTCCCGCTTTTTATCGGCAAACGGGTAGGTTACACTTTGTTTTGTGGCGTAAAGCAAGCCCAGGCTGTACTGGGCAATGGCCAGATCCTGCTCCGCAGCTTTGCGGTACCAGGAGGCGGCTTTTTTAAGATTGCGTTCGACGCCGCGTCCCTGTGCGTACATGTTGCCCAGATTATATTGTGCGTGCGGATTACCACTGCGGGTTGCCTGTTTGAAGGATTCGAAAGCTTTTACCGGGTTTTCCGGCACTCCCTGACCGGCATCATACATGGCACCCAGGTTAATTAGAGCCAGGACATGATTCTGTTGAGCCAATTGTTTCCATATATGAAAAGCTGCCTGATAATGTCCGCTTTCGTAAGCTATCCAACCACGGTTGTAATGAGATTCGGTGGTATCCGGTTTGGCTGAAAGCTGGCCGGCGTAAAACAATAGAGCCAGTGCCAAAAGTGAGCTGGTTATGAGTTTATTGAATATCTGCATGCGAACTGAATTTCCTCCATGAGTTAACTTTATGAAATCTATTGGAAAACAGAGATTGGAAAATAAAGTGGATTTTCGAAGGGTTACGTTAATGGTGTGGTTGATGTTGAGCCCGTTGCGGGGATTTCTGATCGATTTACGCATAATGTTCATGTATAGTTAATTATTTTACACTATGCCGCTTCCACAGTCAATTAATGCAAAAGAAATGCAGTTGAAAATTGTGTGCTGATCAATATTGCGAAAATTTGTAGATCTTTCCACCTAGCTTCATGGTCTATTCCTCCTTTTGGTTTGACATTCAACAGCCGGTTGGGGTAAATTCATGACACACGTATCGTATCTTCAATAATTATAGTGCGTTTGATAGATAGATGCCGGGCTGGAATCGTCAATCTCCGAAAAGCATCAAATTTTCATCGGTATCATGTCGTATATTAGCTTTGCGAAAGCTTAATAACTTGGTTGCTGAAATTATCTGAAGTTAAAATTTCCCATAACCCGCAACCCCGAAGCCATAATTTGCAGCGTGAAAAATGATACCCCTGCGTGATACCGTCCCAACTAAAAATCACCCGGTGGTCAATAACACAATCATCGGTGTCAATGTTCTCATTTTCCTTTATCAACTTACCCAGGGAATCGGGCTCGATAAATTTATCTACATCTACGGCCTGGTTCCGGCCCGGTATTCCATTCCCCAAATCAGCGTATATTTTACACCTTTCCAGCAGGCATTTTCTTTCTTATCCTTTATGTTTCTCCATGGCGGTTTCTGGCATCTGCTCGGTAACATGTGGTCTCTATATATCTTCGGCGACAACGTCGAGGATCGACTGGGCCATTTGCGTTACCTGCTTTTCTATATTATTTGCGGACTGGCATCCGGTTTGTCACATATGTTGTTGAACCTGAATTCGAATGTCCCGACCATTGGGGCCAGCGGTGCGATCGCCGGGGTGATGGGTGCTTACTTTATTCTGCATCCACGGGCTAAAATATTAACGCTTATCCCTATCTTTTTTATCCCTTATTTTATAGAAATTCCGGCCGCTTTCTTTCTTGGAATCTGGTTTGTTCTGCAATTTCTCAATGCCGCCGCCAGTCAGGGCCAAGGGAGCGGTGTCGCCTGGTGGGCGCATATCGGGGGCTTTGTTTTCGGCATCATTTTTTTAAAACTGTTGCTGGCTTTGCCGAGTGCCTCTCTTCCTGCAAAACTAGGCCGCGCTACCGAACGGAAAAAGACGCCCCGTCTGCAAGTTATTCGGCCGGTTGGATCCGGCCCGGAGCCACAACACCTCTATGGTACCATTGCTATTTCACCCCATGAAGCCGTCACCGGAACTCGCAAGCTGATAAACATTCCCTGGGGTTTTCATAAACGGTTGTTCAAAGTGGCGGTACCGGCAGGAATACAGGAAGGTCACAAACTTCGGCTCAAGGGCCTTGGAAAACAAGCAGCGACAGGTCAGCGCGGCGACCTATTTCTCAAAGTGCTGATTCGGGCTTAATTCAAGAGCTTCGAATTTTGCACATATTTTATAGCTTAATTTTAATGTGGGATTAAACTTGAGTGTAAGGGGGGATCAGCAAAATAACGATTGCTCGCTTCAAGATATCATTTGAGTATCTTGAACTTTAAGCCGCTGTTTTTATTTCATATACATAGCAGTAAAACGTAACAAATTCTGATTTTCCTATTAATATTAGTAAGTTACACGCTGTTAGACTGCCCTATTTTTTAGTAAATGTCAAGGTCATTTTTAACCAATGTCGTTGTTTT
>CAMYLH010000679.1 GCA_947259065.1 uncultured Desulfobacterales bacterium | reverse complement strand
GGGTACTCCTGAACACGCCGACACTGAGATTTTCGGCCAATGTCCGATACTTCTCTTCACTTCCACGCAGGGCCTCCTCCGCCCGCTGGCGCTCCGCTATTTCTTTCTGGAGCTCAGCGACTGATTTCGTAAGGTCGGCGGTTCGTTCCGCAACACGTTTCTCCAGATCATTGTGAGCTACACGCAGTGCTTCCTCGGCTTTTCTCCGTTGATCTATTTCACGATTTGCTTTGTGATACAGAATAAAAACCGCCAATCCTATAAATATGCATAATGTAAGGATCAGATAGCCGCTGATTTTAATTAGAGGTCTTGAAACCCGCTTAAGAATTGACTTTATGTCGCTCAAGAAGATAAGATTCCAGCCCGGATAATTGTCCAGGGCCAACTTATGGGAAAGATAGTTATTTCCCAAACTGTCAATTGCCTGCGTCTCATCTATCATATTCAGGCCGGTCCAATTCCACGGCCCTTCTCCAAATTGCCTAAATCCTTTTATCCGACTGATTTCTGGGGAAGAAAGTTTTGACAAGGTATGTAGAACCCATTCATGGCGGTTGGTGATGAAAACAATACCATGGGGATCTGTGAGCATCACGATTCCGTCGTAATCCTTTACGAACTCTCTTTCCATAGGATCAATCGGCGCCTTGATGACGGCAACCCCTGCCGGCGTGTCCTGCCCATCTTCATAAACCGGGTGACTGTAATAGATCCCTCTCCTTCCGGATGTCACCCCGAGCGCCATATAACCCGAATAGCCGGCAGGATCTCCCTTGATGGCGTGCTGGAAATAAGGACGGAAGGCGTAATTCTGCCCCACAAAACTGTCAGATGCATTGCGATTGCTTGAGGCGATGGTGTTTCCATCACGGTCAATCAAATAACAGACATCCACTTGGTAGGTGGTTTTAAAATGGTCGAGAATGGAATTGGTCCTTGCCAGGGCGTCTTCATCTTTTTTAGAGAGGGCATTCGGCAGTTCCTTCAATCCGGCCAGAGCTTTCACCGAATTCAGATTTTCATACAGAAAGAAAGACAGATGACTTTTAATCGTTTCGGTGTGAAAGACAGCCTGTCGGTTGGCCTCCTCAAACGCAGCCTTTTTTATAGATACATAGTATAGGTATCCTCCTGTCCATGCTGAAAGAAATGCCATCAATGCCAGGGCAATGAGGATCGTTCGAAGTTTCATATCTTTGACACCTCCTCTATGAGATGCAGAAGGCTCTTCCCATAAGTTGTTGGATAACTTCATTCCATTGGATAATAAGCGAATCTCTATTTCTTGGCCATTAAAAAAGAGCGGATGTCCTATAAGCGCCACCTCTGACCACGAGCGCCCAGTCTGATCGTAGAAGAAACTTAACGAAATGCAATTTAATTTTTCTGACAGGATCAACTGGATGGACAGGATATAACCATACTTAACAAAAAAATCCTGTAAATCCTATCTAATTGAATGTAGTTACTTAAATGTTACCCTGGAAAAAGTGATATTAATCTTTTAGGATAGCACCATCAAGGGGTCAACGGATTTCTTGCAAATTAGTTGAAGGATAAGGGCTTAGCCTTTGAAGAAAATATAACGGCTATGCTTCTCCAATTCTCACTTTTTGCATATACCATCTTCCAATCTGAAATAAATTGTTTAACTAAAAGTACAAATTTCATATCGTTTGTTGAAAAATGGAGAACTTGCTAGATCTGCTATGATTCCGTATATATCACCCTCTTAAAATCCTTGCGATATCCATTTGAAACCCGTAATTAAGAGATAGTTGCTCCTATGCAAGAAGTACAAAATCAGCACTTAGCTTATGAAAGAAGGGAGATTGAGTTTGAAAAGAATTATCGCAAATGAGGTGGCAACATCATTTCAGTTTCTTATATCCAAGGAAAGTGTTGATCCGCAAAAGATTGGTATTTTAGCTGGTAGTATTGGCACATGGGTGGGATTCCAAACTATGGCTAAATACCCCGATGTAAAATGCATTACAATGCTCACACCGACATGTGCAGTATCAGGCAAATCATTTCAAACTTATGAAGGAACCAAAAATCTTGCGGAAGCCTTTGGAACCCGTTCTCTTTTATTGGTCGGATCAGAAAAAGATAGACATTCATCAAAATCTCCCTCTGCAACCGAAAAATCTGAATATCTCGCATCAGTCATGCCTAATGCAAAAATTGAAAAAAAGTACTATCCTGGTACATCACATTCACAATATATGTTGAAAGATCATGAGGATCTGACCGCAATAATTGTTGATTGGTTTAAACGTTCACTCGAATAAGCATATAGTTAGTCGTAGCAAATTAGAAGAGGTGGCGAAATTATACCTGCCTATTTGATTTTGTAACACAGGTTGAAGACACGTAAAAAATAATGGAATACCATTAAAAGACGTGAATTATTACGAATATTTAACTATTGGCAAGATGCCAAAGATGTAGACAAGTTTAATTACTATGAAGTAGTTTTTAACTATTTGTTTTGCATCCCTTAACGTCATGATATGCTGT
>CAMYLH010000678.1 GCA_947259065.1 uncultured Desulfobacterales bacterium | reverse complement strand
CTGTAAATGGCCACCAGATTTTGACCCACCGATCCGGCGGTAAACACCAGGTCATCCTGTAGTTCGGTTAGAAAGCGCTGGGTGTCCAACACCCGTTGGTAGTCGACTAGCCCTTCCCGGTACTGGATCATGGAAAGATCCACCGAACGTTTAGAAGCTTTGACCGCATCTGCCAGGGCAAAAACGGCGTCCTGGGAGCGCAGAAATTCCACCATGGCGTCTTCCACTTCCTGAGCAGCCCGGATAACGGTGTCTTCGTAGTTGACCGCCAGTTCCTGGAAGCGGGCGTCCTCCACGCGAACCTGATTGGTAATCCGTCCGTAATTGAAAATATCCCAATTAAAGCCGGCGCCGGTGGTATAGGTAATACTATTTTTTTTGAACAGATCGCTGAACTTGGAGTTGTTGGACTGGAAACCGGTATGGTCGCTGGCCTGAAAACCCAGGGTGCCGAACAAAGAGAAATGGGGTAAAAGATCGGCTTTGGCAAACCCGATCTGAGCACTCTGGGCGGCCAATTGACGCTCGGCGAATCGAATGTCCGGCCGTCTGCGCAACAATTCTGTCGGAATTCCCACCGCCACCTCGGCCGGCACTTGCGGTATGAGCCCGGGGCTCCGCAACATGGCGTCGATTTCACCGGGAAGTTTACCCAGCAAAATGGCCAGAGCATTTTGGGCCTGAATATCGGATTCAAACCCGGGGATCGTCGATTCGGTGGATCGTAGAAGTGCCTGGGCCTGGGTAACATCCAGCTCCGTGACGGCACCGGCTTTAAACCTGACTTCAGCGATTTCCAGGGATCTTTTTTGGATCTTGACGTTTTGACGGGCAACCGCCAGGCGCTCTTCACCGGTTCGCAGCAAAATGTAGGTGCGCGCCACTTCGGCGGTCAACGACACCAGAATATCGTCGT
Organism: uncultured Desulfobacterales bacterium; assembly: GCA_947259065.1. GTDB lineage: Bacteria > Desulfobacterota > Desulfobacteria > Desulfobacterales > JAFDCJ01 > JAFDCJ01. The sequence continues at coordinate 2,930 of CAMYLH010000678.1, read as the reverse complement.
AATCCGCGATGGAGGCCTCCAGGTTGGCCACACCGGTTTGCACCCCACGGCGGAACTTGCCCCAAACGTCCAGCTCCCAGGCCGCATCCAATCCGATGTCGAAATTTGAATAATATCCCTCGGCGCCGGCCGCGTTGGGGGCATTTTTGCTGAGCTGATTGATGGATGCCGAACCCAGGCCCTGCTGGGTCTGGGGGTATTGAAATCCAAAGGCAATCCCCAGTTGGGCACGGGCCTCGTAGATTCGTAAGCCGGCGATTTGCAGCGGCAAGTTCTGCTGGTAGGCGGCTTGAACCAATTCATTGACAACCGGATCATTGAATACCGCCCACCAATCGCTGAAGTCGACTTCCTTGCTTTCGATTTTAGGATCGCTGCTTTCCAGCCATTTTTCCGGTGGGTTTGACATAATCCGGCCCCACCAGGGTGCAGCCGCTGATCAAAAGCGTCACGATGAGCAGCCCAAGTATTGCGGATGCAACGGATTTGCCGTGAATCCGATCAAATTCCACAAATGAAAGACGTTTAATGTTAGTTGTTTTCTGCATATCTCACTCCTTAAAGCCTAGATGGTGTACAATTTGAAAACTGATATACTTTTAGCCTTGAATTAGAACCGATAGCCCACCTCAATCATATGCATATTCAGGCCCGGATTATGTTCATAAAGAATGCCATTGGACATGTGCTGCAGGCGATAACCAATACGATAATGATTGGCGAAAAAGAAATTTATGCCAACATGGGAAGTAAATTCAATGGGGCCTCCCAAATTTTCATCCCCGAATTTGTGCTTGCTGATGATCGTCGGATTTATGCCCATGGATATCTCTACTATCTCCGCTAAGCCCCTTATACTAATGCCCGGTCCGATAGACCCGACAAAAGCGGTTGTACCGCCAGCTCTCAACACCCCGACATTTGCCTCAAGATACGTGCCGATCGTCCAACCGGAATCCCATTGCCAAAGCCATGGCAATTTAAAGGTTGAAAACGCATCATATTGCTTAAAATCTTCATCATTGCGACCATCATCTACCCCGCCTCTCAAACCAATCGACTGCCAGATTATTTCGTTGCCGGATAAAGGATGAGGCGCAAAACCAATTAATACCAGTGCCAAAATGATGCAGTAAGGTTTCTTCGGCATATTCATCTTTAAGCCACGTCTTTTGGCAGATTAGGCATTTATAATCTGGTTCTTGCTTTTTTGATTACGAGAGCAAAATTGATGGATTCGTAAAAAGTCATAAATTCGATTTTTGGTCATTGTAACAAATTGAAATTACAAGCCCCGAAATTTAATATTTGTGCTTTTTGCGCCTTTTTGCGGCCATAGCAAAATTAAATAGGTAGAATACCACAATTCTTCAATCTTCAATTACCAACCTTTTCTCGCAATATCTCCAGCAGCTTCTCGGGGGAGTCTTTGGCCAGAATATCTTTGAACTGGGTGCGGTAGTTTTTGACCATACTGACGCCTTCAATAATAACGTCATACACTTTCCAGCTGCCGCTCTTGTTGGTCAGCCGGTAAAACAACGGAATCTTTTTGCCGTCCGATGTCTGGAGATAACTTTGCACTTCTGCCCTGCCTTTTTTAAGCATGGTTTCCTTGTCAAAGATTATTTTTTGATCCGAGTAAGCCAGCAGCCTATCGGCATAGACGCCCTGCAGAAGCTGTCTGAACAACTGGACAAATTCTTGTTGCTGCTCGGCACTCATTTTTTTCCATTCGCGGCCCAGGGTCCTTCGGGATAGTTCTTTGAAATCGAAAACATTTTCTATTTCCGTGCTGAGGGTTGTGATTTTCTGTTCTTTGGGTTGGGCCTTAAAGGACGGGTCTCCTAACGTTTTAAGCAATTTGTTGACGCCGCCTTCCACGGTTTCTTTGGGTGTCGCAGCATAACCTTGAAGTGGCAGCACTATTAAAATTGCAAGAATCAGTATCAATCCGGTAATATGTCTATTCATTTCGGCCTCCTTGTTGACTCAGTTAATTGAGGTTATTGGGATGTTTGAATCGAAAAATTCCTTCCGCTCAATCCAATAACAAATAACTATAGTTCTCCCTCTGCATCTTTCGGTCCCCGACGGAATCATTCCGGATTGCCCTGGAGGTAATGCCGCGAACATGTCCGGCGTTCCGCAAAAACGCAGTGTTAACCCTCTGGCCGCCTTTCAGGCCGGCGGCTTGGCTGAACTACGAACCCCTGAACGGCGTTAAGCTTACCACTTCAAAAATACACCGGCGGTGGCAAATATCGCCTCTTGATCGTAAAAATCGATGTTGGAATCGGTATCCACGTAGGCGCCACTAATATAGAAGTTCATCGGGTTGCTGCCGAACAGACGCCAGCCCCAGGGATTCTTGTAAAGAATTTGCGCGTTGACGCCGAAGCGGTCGTCATCGCGGGTTTTGTTGAAAATCGGATTTCTTTTGTCAAAATCCTCTTGGCCGATAGAACCGTTGACAATAAAGATGAAAGGGTCGCCGAAATAGGAATAATTAAGCTGAAAATCGTAGGCATCGCTGGCCATGGCATCACCGTCCAGGTCGTTGTTGGCGTAAATAAATGACGGTGTCAGCCAGTGCTTTTGCGCAAAGTTAAAACGGTACCATATTTCCCCGATATGCCGATCACCGTTGCGATCCAAGCGATCGCGTTCACTGCCGGTTAAAGATGGTATCGAGTTACCGCTTTTTTCGTTGTCGATGTCGATCTTGCGATAGGTATACTGCAGCTGCAGCTGGCTGCCGAAAATCCGGTCCCAGGTCAGCCGCCCGCCGTTGGATTTGCGCTTGGTATCATCCCGATCCTGACCCACCAGATAGGGGTCCTCCCACACACTGGCCGGAACACCACTGAACAGGACACCCCCCTGCAGAATGCCGAGATTGCCGATCCCCTGTTTGACACCGAACTGAT
>CAMYLH010000677.1 GCA_947259065.1 uncultured Desulfobacterales bacterium | reverse complement strand
ACGCTCAGCGGAATGTTGTAGGCGTTGTTGTTGCCGGCGACGATCAATGGCACGTCACCCAATCCGACATACCATTCGTCCTTCAAGAGCTTCGTCAAAATCGGTTGGACAGTGACCGAATAGGCATCGCTTTCCAGCGAAAAGGGCGCTTGAGCAAGGAATCCCGTTACCCAGCCTTTTTTGCGGGAATCAATATAGGCGACGGCTGGACCAATCTGCCATTCTCCCAAGCCTGTTTGCCGATTCGTGGACGTTGGAAGGTTATAGATCGGACCGATGCCCCAAACGAGCCCTTCTGCGGGCTTTCGGAAGTAAAGATCCAGCGCGACGATGTCGCCAATGCCACTTGTGTCCCCAACCGGACCGTCCGGATCGGGAACAGGGGAAAGGATAGACAGCGTTGGTCGTACGATGTGATATTCGAAAAAACCACCGGGCTTGAGAGTGATCGGAATGACTGGCTGAACAACAAACTGGTTTGAATATCCCGATCCGCCGTAGCTTTCCGGCAGAAATGAATTTTGAAATTGAAACTGAGCCAACGGCACGCCAGGGTTGACCGCAGCCCCGGCCCCCGCAGCGCCTCCGCCCGCTTCACCGCCACCCTCTGACCCCGCCTGGCTACTGTTTTCTTGAGCGGCTTCCTGCACCCAATTGCTCGGTGAGTAAGACGAATATGACGGTTCGAAAGGCTGCGAATAAACGCTTGTGCCTGCTTTGTAAGCGCCAGGCCCTGAAAACCAAACGTTGTAAGCAGCGCTTCGTGCCGAGGGATCTCCTACCGAACTGGGCAAGTCAAAACCCTGCTGCGCGTGGGCAGTACAGGTGACTAGAGCCAGTAATAAGAGAAAGGCAATTGCGGTTCGGACGACCATGGGATTATTCCTGTTCAGACCCTTTTGTCACTTGTATGACAAGCGCTCGTATTACTGCTTATTTCGGATATAAGTCCCGGTCGCGTAAGGATGACTATTTAAAGGGCAAGAATATCGCGAAATGACATATGCCTGGACCGATCGACCGTGATGACGCAAAACATCCCGACAAGTCGGCTAATCGTCACGATCGTCAAATATTGACATTCAATCGTTTCTCATCCTCTTGGGGTGATCGTTGGCGTTGCCCAAAATCCCAGGATAGAAAGTTTGATGCTTGGTTCGAAACCCGCGGAAATTCCGTTCCGCGAACGCGCGATCAACCTGCGCTATCAACATTCAGAGGATCAATCCCCAATCGAGTCCCGCAAAGAGAAAACGACACGTGAAAAGGCTCAAAATCGCAGCCGAGCACGGGTGAGTTCGTGAATGCGATTCGATCCGCAATCGGACTGACCCTGATCGGTCGAAGCCTGACCATTAACGACTGCGCTCGGCGATTCCTGCGGATTTGAGCGCGCGGAAACGCACGGTCAGACAATTCGGTGACATCGTCACGTCACTTTAGCCAGGCATGTTGTGAATTGCGGCATGTCATGCATCGCAGCACATTTATTTTGCAAAAGTTTTGCCATCGACTCTTGTTTTCCGACGTGGTGTCATTAAAATCTGACGCCATGTCAGATAGAACTGAAAAGAAAGCAGTTCCGGGAAGACGGCACAATTCCGTTTCGAAGTCGCAATTGCGCAAGTCGGACCGGACGCGGCAGGCGATTCTCGAGGGTGCCCTAGAGTTCCTGTGGACTCGTCCGTTTCGCGATTTGACCATCAAGGAATTGATGTTGATAACCGGAATCAGTCGGTCGGCGTTCTACCAATACTTCAGTGACGTGCATGAATTGATGGAAGCACTGCTGCGTAGTCTCGAGGAGGATATTTTCGAAGTTGCCTCGCCCTGGCTCGAGGGCGAAGGTGACCCGGTTACGTTGCTCGCAGAAACAATGTCCGGGCTGGTGCGTGTGTGTTACAACCGCGGACCGATTTTGCGCGCCGTTGCCGACGCTGCTCCGATGGATGAGCGATTGGAAAAAGCATGGAACGGCTTCCTGAGGGATTTCGACGATGCCGTCTCGGATCGGATCGAACAATATCAAGCCGCCGGACTGATCAAGCCCTTTGAGGCTCGCCCGGTCGCGATCGCCCTCAATCGTTTGGACGCTTACTTGCTGATCCACCACTTTGGGCGCCGCCCGCGCGGGAACAAAAAAATGGTTCAGGAGGCAATCCTGCGAGTTTGGGTTTCCACGCTTTACGGTGCAGAAGCTCTTCCAGTGACTGCAGCTGGAAAGCCCTCAAAAAAACAGAAACAGAAGAACTAGTTTACGCGATTACCCGCAACAAAAATCAGAAAGACCGTTACATGAAATTTCTCTCTGAATCAGCCCGACTGACGAAAGAAGCGTTGGCATAACAAAGGGTGAATGGGCCGAAGAGCGCTGGCGTCGAGTACCAGCGCTATCGGCTGTTTCAACTTACAAAAGGACCTGAAATGAAGACAAAAACTGTTTTGAGATTCATCATTGCGTTTGCAGTGACAATGACAGCCCCGGGTTGGCTTGGTGCCGACCAAGCGGAAGATGAAGCCGCGATTCGTGCGTCGGTCG
>CAMYLH010000676.1 GCA_947259065.1 uncultured Desulfobacterales bacterium | reverse complement strand
CGGATCGTTTCAGGGAAATATTGGAGTATTCGTCCGAGGAGTTTCCGGCCACGATAGATTCTTTTCGCAGCCGTCTGCACCCGGAAGACGCCGATCCCATCTGGGCCGCGATCCAAAGCCATCTCGAAAAGCGTGTTGCCTACAGGGTCGAATACCGCCTCCAGACGAAATCGGGCGATTACCGATGGTTTCTGGCGGGTGGCCAGGCCATCTGGAACAGTGAAGGCAAAGCGATCCGGATGTCCGGTTCTATTCAGGATATTACCGAGCGCAAGCAGGCCGAGCTTAATCTCCAGGTTGCGCTTTCCGAAATACAGGAGCTAAAAGAAAAACTTGAGGTCGAGAGAGCGTATCTACAGGAAGAAATCAAATTAGAATACAACTATGAGAACATTATCGGTCAAAGTGACGGGCTCAATTACGTCCTCTATAAGGTGGAGCAGATTGCCCCCAGCGATACGACCGTTCTGGTTCTCGGTGAAACCGGAACCGGCAAGGAGCTGGTCGCCCGGGCCATTCATGGCTTAAGTCCGCGCAAAGACCGGGTATTAGTGAAAGTGAATTGTGCCACACTGCCTTCAAATCTCATCGAAAGTGAGCTGTTCGGTCACGAGAAAGGCGCTTTCACCGGTGCTCATGCCAGACAGTTGGGGCGATTTGAAGTTGCCGACGGCGCTACCCTTTTTCTGGATGAGATCGGGGAGCTGCCACTGGAACTGCAGTCCAAACTGCTCAGGGTGATCCAGGATGGTGAGTTTGAACGGTTGGGCAGCTCCGGTACCATTAAAGTCGATGTCCGGGTGATTGCCGCCACCAATCGCAATCTGGAAGAGGAGGTTCGCAGGGGCCGGTTTCGGGAAGATCTTTGGTACCGGCTGAGTATCTTTCCGATTACGGTGCCCCCGCTGAAGGAACGGTTGGAAGATATTGCCCTGTTGGTGGAATTTTTCGTGGATAAAATCTCCAAAAGACTGGGGAAGTCCATCGAGAGCATCCCGACCAGTGTCATGAATACTTTGCAGGAATATCCATGGCCCGGCAATGTCAGGGAGTTGGAAAACGTCCTGGAGCGGGCGGCAATCAACTCCTCAGGGCCGAAACTGCGCCTGGTGGACGAGCTGAAGACACCGCATAAGGAATTATCGATGACACAAAAAACTCTGGAAAAGGTTGAGCGTGACCACATTATCCGGGTACTTGAGCAGACCAATTGGAAAGTGAGTGGCAAAGACGGGGCGGCGGAAATCCTCGGGCTCAACCGCAGCACACTGCGCGCCCGCATGCGAAAATTAGGTATCCACCAGCCATAGGCCCTTATCGGGCTTTTTCTGACAACATGTTGTCAGAAACTGAAGGTTTCAGGTGTCAGTGTTCGGGTTTCAGTAATAAAAAATTTCAAATAACAAATCACAAATACCAAATGGTTCGACAAGCTCACCACCACTCTGAGCCAGGTCGAAGGGCAAATCACAATGACCAAAATTTAAAATCCCAAACAATTGGCGTTTGATCTTATTTGAGATTTTGATATTGAGATTTGGAATTTATTTGGCCCAATGTTCCAACATTCCAAGAAGCTTCCTGCAAAATCGCCTGTTCCTCGCGGCTTTCCTCAAACAACAGCCCGTCAATTTTTATTCCCTCAGGGAAAGCTGTAAACCACATTTCAGGGATGTCAACAATGGTCATATATGGCCATTGGTCATATATGACCATACTCATGCGCTAATTCATCTTGCTTCGATCGGTCTCTTTCACAAAAATATGGTATTAAATATCGGTTAGTTAGGTTAAATAAAGTTGGACTAAGTCTGACTGGCACGAAGTTTGATAGTTAATTAGAGTCAGTTTAAACTTTTGGCAAACATGCTGCAGAAACAGTTCCGATTTTTCTCACCGGAATTAATAATTTCGGTATCATTGAAAGCCTAAAAAAAGGAGGGAAAAATGACAAGTATCTTAACCCACAATGTCCAAACATATGTCAGAGAACTGATTTCAAAGGAGTTCGGATCTGTCAGCAACGAGGAAAAAGAGTCTTCCGAGAACCGAAAATCAATCAACCGTGAATATCCGAAACAGCAAAAACAAACAGCCGTTTACAGCCAACTAATGAAAAAGTAAAAATCCGAGCCCAGCTTCCGGCCCGGAGGGCCTACCCTACAGCCCGGCGGGGTAGCCCGGCTTTGCTTTCAACCCATTCTTCTCTCCGAGGCGTAGGCTCTCCAAGGCGGGGGCTCTACGAGCCGGAGGCCAAATAATTGTAGAAATTCCGATACATAAATTAGTCTTGATGGTGTTTGATTTAGGCCGTCTATCTTATCCTTTGTGGAAAGGAGGACTTCTGTGATTATTGTCAGAATAGCAATGAATGCACTTCCCGAAAAGCAAAAAGAGGTTATGCAAACCCTTCTTTCCATGATTGCCTCCAGGGGTTGTCTGAGCCATCACGTCTTGCGGGATATCGAAGACGAGAACGTTTTCAGCCTGATCGATGAATGGGAAACCCGCGAAGATCTGGACCAGCATCTAAGGTCGGCCAAATTCGGTGTTTTGCTCGGGACAAAGAGCCTATTGTGCGAACCCCCGAACATTGAAATCCACACGGTTTCCACTTCGGAAAAAATGCCTGCCGTTAATGCTGCAAGGGATAAAATAACCTAATTGCCTCCATAGATGTGCAGGTGCAGAAAGGGGTCTCAAGTTATGAACATTCTCCTGATTTACCCAAAATTTCCGGATACTTTCTGGTCTTTCACGTACGCTTTGAGTTTTATCGGAAAGAAAGCGGCCTTCCCGCCGCTTGGCCTGCTCACCGTCGCAACCCTCTTACCCGAGCAATGGCCCAAGCGCCTTGTGGACGTGAATGTGGACAGCCTTACGGATAAAGACCTTTTATGGGCGGATATGGCATTTATCGGAGGCATGGCGGTTCAGCGGAAATCGGCCGAACAAATCATCGCCCGTTGTAACGCTTTGAATTTAAAAGTCGTCGCCGGGGGGCCGCTTTTTACTTCTGAACCCGATGAATTCAAGCAGGTGGATCATCTCGTGCTCGACGAAGCGGAATTCACCCTGCCGGCCTTCTTGTCGGACTTGCACAATGGACAACCGAAAAAGGTATACAGGGCTTCGGGTTTCTGCGATCTGAGCGACACCCCGCCTCCCTTGTGGGATCTTGTAAAAATGAAAAAATACGCGTCCATGAACATTCAGTTTTCGAGGGGGTGTCCATTCAACTGTGATTTCTGCAACGTGACGGTTCTCTTCGGCCACAAACCGCGCCTGAAGTCAGCGCAACAGGTGATCGCG
>CAMYLH010000675.1 GCA_947259065.1 uncultured Desulfobacterales bacterium | reverse complement strand
GCTGCGGTGATTTTCAAAGAGCATGCCGCCAAAGCCGGTATTAAAATAGAGGTCGTGCGGGAACCCAATGACGGTTACTGGGAGAACATCTGGATGAAAAAGCCCTGGGTCATGTGCTACTGGAGCGGCCGGGCAACCGCGGATTGGATGTTTTCCACCGCCTACGCGCAGGATTCGCCCTGGAACGACACCTTCTGGAAAAACGAGCGGTTCAATACACTGCTCAGAGAGGCCCGTGCGGAACTCGACGATGACAAACGAAGTGAGTTGTATGCGGAATGTCAAAGAATTGTGCGTGACGAAGGTGGTGTCGTCATTCCGGTCTTTGCAAACTGGATTGAGGCTGCAACCAACAAACTGAACATCGAAAACCCGGCCGGCAATTGGGAGATGGACGGCCAAAGAGCCCCGGAGCGCTGGTGGTTTGAATCGTAAACAGAACTTAGGTCGCTTCGCTCACAAATGGAATAATGGAAAGTTGGAATCTTGGCCTCCGGCTCATAGCCTACGCCTCGGAGAGTGCGACTTATAAGTTCATATTACGGCCCGTGTCAGGTTCCCAATTATGAATCTAAATAATTGAGCAACGTAAGGTCAGGTCTGGGCCAGGGAGTTCACCCTCCAGGATCAACTTTCTTGCATTAGCGTTCAAAGATTCAGGAATTCCGCCCAGGCTGACTCAAGGCTACCTTGTCTTAATTCCATCGAATGGTTATCTTTTCAAGTGTTTTTCATCAGATTAATCGAATCATTGCCTCGGATTTGGCACGAGCTCTGAATTTTTTGAACCGTTAACGGTTATAAAATATAAATCAAAGATGAGCGGTTACACAAATAATCAATGGGAAAAGCTTGTTGTTTCGCCCGAGGAGGCCCTGGCCCATATCAAGCCGGGCATGACCATATTTCTTGGAAGCGGCGTAGCAGAACCCCGAACACTGATGAAATGTCTCATCGATTCGGGTCTTTCGAATACGAATGACCTGGAATTGATCCAGCTGACCAGCCACGGAGACATCCTTTCCTTAAAAAAGCTTGATTACCAAAACTACCGTCTTAAGACTTTTTTTTCCACCTGGGTTGCCAGTGAGTTTATTGTCGCAGGAAGTGTGGATTTGATTCCAGGCCGCATTTCCCAGATACCACGGATTATCAAATCCAAACGAATACCCATCGATGCGGCCTTTATACAAATCACGCCCCCCAATGAGGCCGGATATTGCAGTCTCGGTGTGGCGGTTGACATCGCCCGGGAAGCCATGGAGCAGGCATCGGTGGTGGTGGGGGAGATCAACACCCGGGTCCCTTTCACATTCGGCGACACCATTGTGTCTCTATCGGATTTTGACTTGTTGGTGAAGTCGACAGAACCGCCGACCTATTTCAAGCGCCGGGCTGTAAATAAGGTCATCGATCAAGTGGCCGCCAACATTGCCCAGGTGATTGAGGATGGGGACTGTCTCAGTTTTACCACGGATGCTTTGTGCGAGGCATTGGGCCGGCACCTAACCCACAAACGACACCTGGGTATCCATTCGTCCTGTTTTACCGATGCCTTAATGGATCTCGTTAAAAGCGGCGCGGTGACCAACTACCGCAAGGAAGTTTTCAGGGGCAAATCCGTTGCTTCCTACGCTTTAGGAACACCGAAGCTGATGGCGTGGCTGGACCGTAATCCACTGATTGAATTTCAGGGTGTCGAACAAGTGTTCGACTCGACCCAAATCGGACGCAATCCTAATTTTGTGGCTGTGTTTAGGGCCCGCAAAGTGGATCTGTTGGGCAGGGTCGCTTTCTCCGTAGGGAAGGGCAGCATCTCCTCCGGTCCGGGTCAAGGGGCGGATCTGTTCACCGGCACTGAGATCTCTTCCGGAGGGCGCACCGTATTCGGATTGCCAAGTCGGAACCCACAAGGGGGCCCCAATATCGTCGTCATGTTGCGGGATCTTCGCAATCAGTTCCACATGCGCGAGTCGATTGATGTGGTGGTTACCGAATTCGGCATCGCCAACTTGAAATGGCGCACGATCCGGGAACGGGCTCAAGCATTGATCGATATTGCGCATCCGGACGACCGGGAAAAACTTGTCGAGCAAGCCAAAAAAAAGAAAATCCTGTTTCCGGACCAGATTTTTTTGTCTGAAAGCACCCGTTTATATCCCATGGAAATCACAACCGAGCGTATCTTTCAGGATGGTTTGAAAGTTCGGTTCAGGGCGATCAAGCCTTCCGATGAAGAAGCCATGCGTCGTTTTTTCTACCGTTTCTCACATGAAACCGTCTACCGTCGCTTTTTATATCCCATTTCCACCATGCCCCACAAAAAAATGCAGGAATACGTCAATATAGATTACAACCGGGTGATGTCGATGGTTGCCCTCACGGGAGAGACCGATCAGGCCACCATCATTGCAGAGGCACGATTTGTCAAGGATGAGCAAAATTCATACGGGGATTTAGCTTTTGTTGTGGATGAAAAATACCATGGACGGGGAATCGCGACGGCCCTCTATGAAATGCTGATAAGGCTGGCAAAAGAAC
>CAMYLH010000674.1 GCA_947259065.1 uncultured Desulfobacterales bacterium | reverse complement strand
TGTATCCGGTAATATCTGAAAAGAGTATTCTGCGGTTGGCCCGAGTCATTCAATCCTGGGTGCAAAGATCATAGACAGCATTACGGAAGTTCTTTTCTTGCCGTAAATATAAAAAGGTACCGTTTATGACCGGCTGGCGTATCGGCATGGTCGTCGGCAGAAACCAAATTTTTAGGCTTCCTATCCCCAGAATTCCTGCATTTCAGCTGGTTTTGAGAAAAGAGCCCCCTTGACAATACAACCAGTATCCGATATCTGAATCCCGGCAGTCAGTTATCGTAATATAAATGTTGTGTGCTACCAGAGATCGATGATTCAACCTGAAACCCAGACGCCCCCGAGCTTCATGGAGTGGAAAGAGCTGACCTCACTGGTTGGCTCCATCCGAACGCACTCCCTTGTCGCCCGCCCAACGACGATCGAACAGTGCCGCGAGGCGCTGGCCTACTGCCGGCAGCGCGGCATGACCATCTGCGCGCGCGGGGCCGGACGCGGATACGGGGACCTTGCGCTCAACGACGGCCAAGCGCTGATTGACATGAGCGACATGAATCGAATCCTCGATTTCAACGAGGAGGCCGCGCAAATCACTGTCGAGTCAGGCACGCGGCTCATCGATATCTATCAGGCTGTTCATCACCGTCTGCTCACACTCCCCGCCAGCCCGACCGAATCGCACTCCAGTGTCGCCGGTGCTATCTGTGCCAACGTCAACGGCAAGGACGCTTGGCGCCACGGCAGCTTCGCCCACCAAATCGTCCAGATCACCCTCCTGCTCGCTAACGGCGAGACGATGACCATCGACCGGTCGCACGAGCTCTTCAACGCCGTCGTGGGCGGCATCGGACTGCTCGGAATCATCGTGGACGTGACGCTCCAACTTCGCCCGATCCCATCGCCTTTCGTCGAAATCAATCGCATCCCGGCGTCAAACACCGACGCGCTGCTAGACAAAATGGCCCGGATCGAGACATCGCACGATGCGGCCGTCGTGTGGGTGGACGCCTACGCCCGTGGGCGCAAAACCGGACGCTCCGTAATCCATGCCGCAAAGTGGATCGAGCGCCACGACAGCGAATCACGGCGCCGGGAAATCCTCGAGGCAGGCTATAATCGCCTCGACGAGCACCGCCGATTCGGCCTCGCGCTTCACGAGAAATTCGGTCCCGTCCTGTCGCTCATGCTGCAAGCCCAGCGCCCTATGATGTATTCATTCAATCGGCTCTACTACGCCATGTGCCAGCTGGTGTCGCTAACGGGACGTTCCTCGAACACCGAGCTCTTTCTCCGGTTCTGTTTCGAGGCCAGCTTCACCGTGCCGCCGGCCTATCTCGTCTGCGGCCCGCACGGGTATACTGTCCAGCTCACCTTTCCAAGATCCAGCGCGCGCGAAGCAATCATCGAGCTGCTGGGAATCTGCCAGTCGTCCCCCTGCCCGCCGGTGACGACCATCCTGCGTGCACACAAGCCGGACGACTGCCTAATCTCGTTCTCCGAAGACGGCTACAGCCTCAACTTCGAGTTCCATCCGAAGAAACGCCATGAGGCCGCGAGCCGCAGGGCCGTCGACCGCCTTATCGATGCAACGGTCCGGCGCGGCGGCAAGATTCACCTTGCTAAGGATCAGGTCCTGACACCCGAACAATTCTACCGCGTCTTTCCTCGCTATCGGGATTTACTGGCGATCAAGCAACGACTCGATCCAGACGGACTTTTCACGTCGGATCTGGCGCGCCGCGTCGGCATCGATCCTGCCCTAAACAAAAAATAAAAAGCTGGAAAAGTTACTCTTTTGGTGTGCTAAACAAATTCTTTATCTTGCTCCCCAAACCTTCTTTTTTCTTTTCGCTTGTGCCTTTTTGCTCTTTTTCTTTACCGGACTTCGCCGGGATCTTGGGTGTGCCTTCTCCCACAATTTTAAGGGCTTCAGCACATGGGTTTTCCTTGCCGGATGAAACGGAAATGAAAAGAGACGCCAGGCTCCCCCGCCCAATAAGGGCAGAACCAACGGCTTTGACTGTTCGTTCCGGGCTGATGCCAAGCGTTGGCTTGGCCAGGGTACCACCCAGCTTGAAAGGCTTGGTAAGAGCACTTAAGCTCACGCTGACCTTGCCGGTTTCTTTGGTTCCGATGCCTTCTTTAGGTTTGGTGTGAATGCCAAAGTCCAGCGCTTCGGTTTTGAGATTGACTGTGCCTTCGCTCAGCAACGTCTTGTCCGGGTCATCGATCATAAGGACGTCGCTTTTGGCCAAGCCGTCTTTGATATTGAAATCGCAGACGGCGCAGTTAATCTGTGCGCGTTCGATCTTCTTTCCAAACGGATTCACCATCTTCATTAGACTGGTCGTAAGATCCGCTCCCACCAGATTTAGATACTCGACGGGCAGTTCGCTTTCAGTCAGGATGGCGACCACATCGCCATTGAGTCCGGCCATCAGGGCGGCCACTGATTTTCCTTGCCCCTTAAGGTTGATGTTGAGATCGAGGATTCCATCCAGGCCTTGGCTAATCTCCAGTTTTTTAAGCATTTCGCCCAAATTG
>CAMYLH010000673.1 GCA_947259065.1 uncultured Desulfobacterales bacterium | reverse complement strand
AGCAGAATTGGCAAAGGCGCCTGCCAGGGCACTTTCTGCGGGGTACGGGTGACCAGTTATATGTATGACCAGGGTGAATTAGAGCCTGAGCAGAGCTTAGCCGATCTCAGAGAGTTTCTCAGTCACCGTTGGAAAGGGCAACACCCGACGCTTTGGAACAAACAGCTTATTCAGGCCGAGCTTCTGGAAGCCCTGTATTGCGGGTTTTTTGGGTTGGAACTGTAGAATGGGGGTTCAGAGGTTCAAAGGTTCAGAAGTTCAGGATTAAGAGGTTCAAAGATTCAGGCTTCAGAGTAATACTTTAAATCCCAAATATCAATTCCCAAATAACAAATAAATTCCAATGACTCAAATTCAAAAAATCAAACGGTTATTAATGATTTATTAATTTTATGCTGAGGTTTGAGAATTAACAATTAGCTACTCGATTGTAAATGCCAAATCAAAATTACCGCGCCCTGTCATAAGGTGAAAACAGGTTTTGGTAATTGGATATTGGGATTTAAGATTTATTTGTAATTTGGTGCTTGTAATTTGTAATTTGTTCTACACACCATTGAGCTGGCACGGGAGAAAGCATCATATCCATGGCCCAATCACAAACAAAAAAGTACGATCTCTGCATCATCGGAGCCGGCCTGGCCGGTCTGGCCGCAACGTTATTTGCAGCCAACAGTGGCCTGTCCTGCGTTCAGGTGGGTCACACGGGAGAAATTAATTTTTCCAGCGGCTTTTTGGATTTGCTGGGCGTACATCCGGTTGGTGAAAAAAATGTCTTAAACGACCCCTGGGCGGGGATCGATGCCCTGGTGCGCGATATCCCCGACCATCCTTATGCCCGGCTGACTAAAGAAGACATCCAGGCCGCCTTTGAGGAACTGCTGTCCTTCCTAAAAGAAACCGGCCTCACCTATCATCGACGAATGAATCATAACAGCGCAGTCCTCACCTCCCTGGGAACCACCAAACTCACTTACTGTGTTCCGCACACCATGTGGAACAGCGTAGCGGCCCTCGAGAAAAAACCCTCCTGTCTGATCCTCGACATTCGGGGGCTGAAAGGATTCAGCGCCCGTCAAATTGCGGCAGCTTTACAGAACGACTGGCCGGGTTTGCTGACAGGCCGGATTTCTTTTCCGGGTATGGACCATCTCAACGAAGTATATACGGAACATATGGCCAATGCCCTGATATTACCCGAAAACCGGCAGAAATTTGCCCAGGCGGTGCGTCCCCATATTAAAGATGCACAAATCATCGGACTGCCGGCGATTTTAGGCCTTTACCGGACACATGAGGTGGTGTCCGACTTGGAGAAGCTGGTCGGCCTACCGGTGTTTGAAATTCTTCCCGGCCTGCGGCTCAAGGAAGCCTTTGAAAGAGGGTTGCGCGCCAAAGGAGTGCGGTATTTTTCTCAAAACCGGGTGCTGTCGGTCCGTGCCGAGGATGATCGGTATTTTGAGCTCGACATAGGCAGAAAGACGACTGAGGACACCGTTCAATCGCGGGGAATCATTCTGGCAAGCGGTCGATTTATCGGCGGGGGGTTGCACGCAGATAGACAGCGTATCAAAGAGACCATTTTTGATTTGCCGGTTTACCAACCCGGCAACAGAGTCGAGTGGCACCGCCGGGACATGCTGGATCCCGGAGGCCACCCCGTCAATCGCGCGGGGTTGGAAATCGATGACTCATTTCGCCCGCTGAACAGCTCCCATCGACCTGCCTTCCGGACCCTTTTTGCCGCCGGCTCCATTCTGGCCCACAATGACTGGAAACGCATGAAATGCGGTGCCGGCCTTGCCATCGCCACCGCCTTCGGGGCGGTCAAGTCATTTGTTCGTATCTGTCGGTAATATAGATGCCTCACGACGCAAAAAGGGCATTACCATCCCGCCCATGGATGTCATCATTGCCCTGGTATGCCTGCATCACAAGGTTTCTTTCTTTACTTATTGACAGATTTGTTAGGGTATGACATTATTTAAATTAAAATTATAACATTTTATGTAATATTTTAAAAGTAAATTATAACATAAAGCGTTTAAATGATAATTAAACGGAATATCGAATCAGAATTATTGCGCTGGAAAAACGCAGAAAACAGGAAGCCTGTCATATTGCGGGGAGCCCGACAGGTCGGGAAAACATTTGTTGTCAACCAATTTGCAGCAAATTTTGAAAATTTTATAGATGTAAACCTTGAAAGGCCAAGAGAGCGTGAGCTTTTTGAAAATTTTAACACCGGCCAGGAACTTGTTGAGCGGATTCTGCTTTATAAGGGTCTTTCGGTAAATATAAATAATGCGCTTTTATTTATTGATGAAATTCAACATTCCGCCGAAGCAATAAGAGGACTCAGATACCTCCATGAAGATGTAAATGAATTAAACGTTATTGCCGCAGGTTCACTGCTTGAGGTGTTTTCAAAGCGGGAGGGTTTTTCTTTTCCTGTGGGCAGGGTTAAAAATCTCTATTTATACCCTGTTAATTTTTTGGAATATTTAAAGGCTAAGAATCCACCCCTTGCTGAAAAATTCACAATGATGGATTTTGTAAAAGACACAACGAACCATGACTTGTTACTTAGACATTTTAACGAGTATGCATTCGTGGGAGGAATGCCGGAAGCCCTTACAATTTATTTGAAAACCGGATCATATTCAATGTTAAAGGAAATATACGATGCAATTTTCATGGGATACCTTGAAGATGTAGAAAAATATTCAAACCTTGCAAAAGCAAAATATTTAATTCATACCATTGACCGGGCACCTCTTTATGCGGGCCTGCGGATTACATATGAAAAATTTGGTGAGTCTTCTTATAGGTCAAGAGAGATTAAAGAGGCATTTGATGTTCTTGAACGGGCATTGATTGTCTATCGTGCCAGGCCATCCACATCAACACAAATTCCGATTATAGAAAAAATGAGAAAAGCACCGAAACTGTTTTTTCTCGATGTTGGACTGACAAATTATCGGATAGGATTTAAGGAGTTCTTCAACAGTAAAACATCGCTTGACACCGTGTATCAGGGGAAAATATCAGAGCAGGTTGTCGCACAGGAAATCATTTCACAAACAGATATCTACCCGTCACTGAACTTCTGGATTCGGGAGCAAGGTGCTGCTGAAATAGATTTTATTTATCCATTCAAAGGATTTGTTATCCCCATCGAAGTTAAGAGTGGTAAGGCAGGGAAACTAAGATCATTAAATCTGTTCATGGAAAAAGGTAACCACCCTTATGCGGTGCGCATATATTCCGGAAAAAGCCGGATTGATCAAGTAAAGCTTACGTCAGGAAAAAGATTTTATCTTTTTTCGATGCCCTATTATCTGTTACCAAGACTTGATGAAGCAATTAGCCAATTTATATCACAATCATCATAAACTGTTATTCCAAAAAGGCCAGCAAATCATTCGGTCGAATTCCGATTTGCAGGCTTTTAATAGAATCGGAGACACTTTCTAATATTTGCTGTTCTAAATGCAATTTCCCGGTAGTTATATGCACCGCAAGACCATGATTTGCAGCGTGATTGACAATCTTTGCTAGATCACGCCTGGCAAAGGGTTCGCCGCCACCGATTGCCAGTTGGAAGACACCCCAATCGGCAACCTTATCGATCAGTTTCAATGCATCACTGTTGTCAAGTTCAGTGTTGACAAAAGAGAAACGCCGGGCGTAACAATCCGGGCAATTCTCACTGCATCGATAGGTGACTGCCCAATGCACGGTTTCCGGCGCCGAAAGCCATGGATAGGTCCCTGCTTTTCTTTTGCCTATCAAAACGGGAGTTGATGGCGTTTGACCACACCTTTCGATGATGTTAAATTCAAATAGTTTTTGCAAAGTTGCAGGAAGGGATTTATCTGAATATTTTACGATTTTATGTATATCCA
>CAMYLH010000672.1 GCA_947259065.1 uncultured Desulfobacterales bacterium | reverse complement strand
ACGGTTTTATTGGATGCAAGTAGGAGCCCAGGGATGGAAACCACAAGAATGGCGCAAAAAATTAAATATCCAAGTCTTCTCATCTAAATGCCTCGTATTTATTGAAACAGCTCGCGATGGACGCTTCGCTTTTCCCTGCTCCATCTCGGACAGAAGGCGGGCTTTCCCTGCATGACCAGTTGCATGCAGGCATCGCATTTGGGGTTGCAATATAAAATCCGACGATCCTGGCCTTTGCGGGTTTTTTGCGACCATTGCGGATCCACCCACAAGACGCGTGCCAATCCGACAAGGTCCGCTTTCTTTGCTTTCAGGATGGATTCCGCCCTGGCCGGGGTGGAGATTCTGCCGGCCGCAATCACCGGCACCTTCACGTTTTTTTTGACGGCAGCGGCAAGCGCTACCATGTAGCCCGGATTCTTCTCCTTATACATTCGGACAGCGCACATACAGACATCTTTTAAACCAAGGGATCAAGTAACACGCCCGTCGATATTCGACAACCGTTGTATGCTTTCCGTTATTCTTGATCCTTCATAAAGCGTTACGGCTTCAACCTATTGCAGTTTCGCGGTTTCGGCGGGCACCGGGTTATTTCCCTGAGTTTCCCGAACGGATGAGTTCGAGTGCGGTTTCGATAGGTTGCGGGTCGATATGCCGCATGAGGACCCCGATGTATTGAATTTGCCTGCGCCGGGCGCCATGGCGCTTTATTTTACGTGCGAATTCGATGGCTGTCAGAAGCTCGTCCGGCAGCGCCATGGTCTCAAGCAGGCCGTCAGGCAGGGCGACCAACTGTTCGCCCAGGCGCTGCAGGGCTCGGGCTTCATTTTTTTTCCGGGTTCTGCTTTTATAATCCGCATCCATTTTGCAGGTTTCCCCCTTTCGGTTTACTCCTTAGTTGGGGTTTACTCGATCCCCGTTACCATTTTCATCCGGCGGTGCGCTCACATTCTTCCAATCAAAGAACAAACTTCACCACAATTCAGTTGATTTTGCACCCAAACTCTTGCATTATTTGTCCGGGTGCGGCAACGTCAGGATTCACCCCAACATTGAATAAACGCCAGGGTTTATTCAGGCGCCTAACAGCTAATACTGCAAAAGGTTAGAATTGATCAAGCAATATATAGCGCCTTCTTTGCGGCTCCGATGGAACGAAAGCGGTGGAAAATGGTATCAGCCGATTGGATCAAACGCCTTAAAAGAGAAAAGCGGCAAGCAGCGGTATATCAGTATCAGAGGGATGGTCGTTATTTTGGCCAGATCGCCGACAGCTTAAAAGAGGCCGGCGCGAAGGAACTAGTTGAACTCGGCGCCCAAGATGTCAGGCCGGACTTTAGCGGAATTCATTTCAGGGCAGACAAATCCACCCTGTATCGAATTAATTATCTGACCAGGCTTCTTTCACGGTGCCTTGCGCCCTTAATATCCATTGCTTGTCATGATACCGATACGCTCTATCAGAAGGCCAAGCAGATCGAATGGGAAGATTTTTTTGCGCAAAGCAATACCTTTGCCGTATCGGGGAATGTTTCCGACAGCGCGATTTCGCATTCAAAGTATGCTGCCCTTCGCCTTAAAGATGCGGTTGTCGACTATTTCAGAGAAAAAACCGGTCAGCGTCCGAATGTATCGGTAAGGAATCCGGATATTCTACTCAACCTTCATATCCGGAATGATAAAGCCGTAATAAGCCTCGACACTTCCGGCGGCGCGCTTCACCGCAGAGGATACCGAGAGGAGACCGTTTCGGCGCCGATGCAGGAAACCGTCGCCGCCGCGATTATCCGATTCAGCCAATGGGACGGTTCTGTTCCTTTATATGATCCTTTGTGCGGTTCGGGAACCCTTTTGTGCGAAGCGCTCATGCGGTATAGCAATATTCCTGCGGGTATTTTCCGGAAACGATACGGTTTTGAATTTCTGCCCGATTTTGACGGCGCGGTCTGGCAGCGCGAAAAAAAAGAAGCCGACGGACACATCCGGCAACTGCCGAAAGGGCTGATTGCGGGCAGTGATGTGTCCGCTGAGGCTGTCAGCGCGGCGCGCACAAACCTGATGGGGCTTCATTTCGGAAATAACGTTAGCGTTGAAGAGGCGGACTTTAGAAAGCTGCCTGCGCTTGAAGAGCATGTCATCGTAACCAATCCGCCTTATGGTATTCGGATGGGGAGAGACGAGAACCTTGAAATGTTTTATAAAAACCTCGGTGATTTTCTGAAACAGAAATGTAAAGGCTCGGCCGCTTTTGTTTATTTCGGAGAACGGAAGTATATCAAAAAAATCGGACTGAAAGCATCATGGAAAAAGCCGATCAAGGCCGGCGGGCTTGACGGCAGGTTGGTTAAATACGAGATTTATTGAGAATACCACCATGAAACCGCGAGTAAGAATAGCTGCAGCCCGGACCCCGGACGGCGGCGAGATGGTTCTTTATCGGCATGGCCGCGATTTTTCGATCATGATCAACGGTCAGGACTTGATGCACAATGATCAACGGTCAGGACTTGATGCACAGTCGCCAACATGAGTCGGAACTGGAGCTGGCGCGGCTGGGATGTGCGCATCTGGTCGGCTCAAAGGCACCCGGCATTCTCATCGGAGGCCTGGGTATGGGCTACACCCTTCGCCAGGCTCTCGATATGCTCAGCCCCCACGCCCAAGTGGTGGTGGGTGAATTGTTAGGTGCTGTCGTAGAATGGAATCGTGAGTTCTTTGGGCAACTCAACGGACAGCCGCTGAGGGACAAACGAGTTGACATTAAGACGGGTGATATTGTCGAGCATATCTCACGTTCCAAGAGTAGATTCGATGCGATTCTGCTGGATATCGATAATGGTCCCGGCGCGCTGACGGATTCAGCGAACCGCCGCCTGTACGGTCGTGAAGGAATTCAGGCCTGTCGTCGCGCGTTGTGCGATCAGGGATGTCTGGCTGTATGGTCGGCTGAGCCGAGTAAGGAATTTGAGCGGCTTCTGATGAGTTGCAGCTTCCATGTGCGCCGTTTCCGAGTTGCCGCATACAGAGGGAGTAAATCACGGTCGCGGTTTGTATGGGTCGCTTCGGAGGACAAGAATATCCTCCCGCGCGGTGGCGGCGAGTCGCACCTGTCCCTCAAAACCAAATCAAAGGGAGAAAAAATCAGGCCCGCTGGACCGTGACGGTTTTGTGGCCGATTCGGTAGTGGGTGCCTTTGCCCAACAGCCGCCCCACAAGTTTTGCAGGCACATCCACTAGAGTGTGTTGTTTCTGAATGCTGATTTTGCCCAGCGAGCGACCGGGGATGTCGGCGCCGTTGGAGAGCGAACCCACGACATGATTGGCACGAACGCCGTCGGCCAGGCCTGTGCTAAGCAAAAGGCGCACCATTCCTTTTTCATGGGAAACACTCTCCCGACCGCGGCCTTTTTGCCGATCCGGGCGTTTGAGTGCTTGCCCGGTAACAGGAGCGCTAAATTCCGCCACTGCCTTAAGGGGTGCGATCGGTCGCTGCTTATCCTCTGTGCCTGCCATTTTTAGGGCCACAGCGGCAACCTCAGCCAGGTCGTGACCGTTTTCAAGCAGCTTTGCCACGATCTCACGCTCCCGGCTGCAGCGTCCGCGCCGCAACCAGACCATCACTTTCTCCACCAGCTGTGCTTCGCGTTGCAGATTGATATCTTCAGCGCTCGGCAGCATCATGCGAGTTATTTTTTGTTTGGTTAACCTTTCGATCCGGCGCAGGCCCCAGCCTTCCTTGGGTGTCAAAAGAGTGATGGCAATGCCCGATTTCCCGGCGCGTCCGGTGCGCCCGACGCGGTGCACATAGATTTCCGGATCCTGTGGGAGATCATAGTTGAAGACATGTGATATATCGTCGATGTCAAGACCGCGGGCGGCCACATCGGTCGCCACCAGCACTTTGATCTTGTTGTCACGGAAGCGGTTGAGCACCTGCATCCGAGCATCCTGGCTCATGTCTCCGTTCAGGGCTTCGGCTGGAAATCCCCGCAGCGTCAGCTCATTGGCCAGCTCGGCCGTGCCAAGGCGCGTGCGGGCAAAGATAAGCGCACTGGCGATGGGCTCGATTTCAAACAGGCGTGTGAGGGCTGCCGGTTTATCGGCTTCATCAACCAGGTAATAGCGCTGTTCGACGGTCTCGACCGTGAGTTGCTTACACCCGATCTTAAAAGATTGGGGTGAGTTCATGTGTCGCTCGGCCAACCGCAGAATGCGCTGCGGCAAGGTGGCCGAAAAAAGTGCGGTTTGACGGCTGGACGCGGTCTCATCTAAAATAGCCTCGATGTCTGCGATAAAGCCCATGCTCAACATTTCATCGGCCTCATCGAGCACGACGGTCACAACCCTGTCGAGTTTGAGCACGTTTCTGCGGATCAGGTCGAGCAGGCGGCCGGGGGTTCCGACCACAACGTCCACGCCTTTTTTGAGACGGCTGATCTGGCGGCCATAAGGCTGGCCGCCGTAAACGGCCAGGACACGCACACCGGTCTGCCGGCCATAGGTGTACATGGCATCCGCCACCTGGATGGCCAGCTCACGGGTGGGGGTTACCACCAGACTTTGCACATGGCGCTGACCGCTTTGAAGGTTTTGCAGGATGGGCAGGGAAAACGCCGCGGTTTTACCGGACCCTGTCTGGGATTGACCAATCACATCCTGCCCGGCTAGCATGGCCGGAATGACAGTGGACTGGATCGGTGTCGGTGTGGTGTAGCCGATGTCGGCAATCGTCTGGACCAGTTGCGGCTGTAAGGCAAACTCGCTAAAGTCAGGGGTCATTATGAAGCTCCTGTTCGCGTTTTGAAAAATACTCCGGGTCGCATACCCCTTGCGGGTCATATGCCTGTTGTCTGTCAACAGCCGACCCACCCAGCAAATAAGAGCCTCTCTGTTGCAACAAAAACGCCCGACCAAAATTGGCCGGGCCACCATCTGTAATCGTCAAAACAATATCTTGTTGATGTTTGCGATCCAAAATGAGTCGTTGCAAAATATAAGTCAGC
>CAMYLH010000671.1 GCA_947259065.1 uncultured Desulfobacterales bacterium | reverse complement strand
GGCCACCCTGAGCAGACCGGACTCAATGATCTCTCGACCCACCCAGGCAAAGTTATCCCATGAAGGTCCGATAATCGGGATTACCCCACTGACGAGCGCTTCTAAAAAATTCTGACCGCCCAGGGGTGCCAGGCTGCCACCGACAAACGCGGATGTGGCGAGCCGATAGGCAGGCAGCAATTCCCCGAAAGTGTCCCAGAGGATGACATTGCCGGCGGATATGCGACATTTGGTTTTGGACCGCAGGGTGTATTCAATTCCCCTTTGACGCAGCATTTTCTGCCAGTATGGGATGCGGTGCATATGCCGTGGGAATAAACCGACGACAGTCTCAGGACGAGAGTGAAGGACAGTTTGAATAATATTTTTTACAAGGATCTCTTCCTCTTGCCTGACAGAAGCCAGCACGATAAAAGGATTGTCAATCGGTAAAATGGTTTGGAGCTTGTTCTCATCGACACTGCTAGATGTTGCAGCAGCAATGCGATCAAATTTAATGTTGGCCATGACCTCAACACGATCCGGGCCGAAAAGCCGCCCGAACCGATCGGCATCGGCCGGAGAAATAGCTAAAACCTTGTCCGGCCGAAGGGTTTTCCAGATTGAAGGCCAGAGATGATATCTTTGAAGGCTTTTTTCGGTAATTCTGCCGTTGACGATGATGATCTTACAGCGGTGTGTTTTCAAGGCCAGCAAAAGCCCCGGCCAAATTTCCGTTTCCAGCAGAACCATCAATTTAGGCCGGATGCCGGCTACAGCCGCTGCCATGATAGATGGTTTGTCAAAAGGAAAATAGCGAACCGTCGCCTGAATTTGATACCGGTCGCGCATGAGTTCCGGCAGTGCCTGATCGAGAATGTCAATTCCCTGGCGTGTGTTGGAGGTCAGCAGGATTTGGATCGGTTGCTCTGCCTGGAGGGTTTTCAGAATTTCTAACGCTAAAAAAGATTCACCCACTGAAGCCGCTTGAATCCAGAGGTCTGCCACACCCGGCACCTTGTCTTTCAATGCACGCTGATGATAACCTTCAAGCAGGCGATGATTCAATTTAAGCCAGGGTAGGGCGATTCGCCAGCTAAAATCGTAGAATCCAAAAGCGGTTTTATGGAACAGGTTCATTGACCTATCGAACTAGATGCTGTTTTTTATGGTAGAACATATTTTAACAAACGAATATTATTGGAAAGCGGTCTTTGTGTCAAATTATTCAATTTTTATTAAGTTTTTAGTGACGTTGACAGCATTGGAGTTGTCTGTTACTGGTTAGGCGCTTTTTTATACATTACTTGGGTTGAACGGTTCAACGTTCGCAGTTCCCGGTTAATGTGCCGAACTGGATTCTAACAATCATGTAACGCGTCAATCGGGTCGAATTTCATGTTTTACCCAATGGCTGAAAGCAGCCAATCCAAACAAGGGAATATACAGTTGGCAGTAATATGAGAAATTTGAATACGAAACGACAAATGAAGCACGCTATTGCGTTGGGACGAATAATTGGAACGCTGGCATATATGATTGACGCACCGCATAGACGCATTGTCAGAAGGAATTTGCGGTTGGCTTTTCCGGATTGGTCACCGGAAAAAATCCGACAGACATCCAAACGCTTTTATAAACATTTAGGTGCCACTTTCGTGGAGATCTGTCAGCTGGCGACCTACTCAAAATCGGATGTTATCGCGAGGGTGCGGGTTGTCGGTGCGGAACGCTGGCAGCGTGCGCTGGATAGCAATCAGGGCCTAATTCTTGTTTCGGCTCACCTGGGAAACTGGGAGTTCGGGTCGCAGTACACGGCCTGCTTCATGCAGAAGCCCACCCTAGGAGTCGTTAAAAAGATTCGCTTTAAACCCTTTAATCAATGGGTGCACAAGCTGCGAACACGATTTGGCATTAACATTATCTATAAAAAAGGCGCGCTGCCGGATATGCGCCAGGCCCTGCGGCGCAACGGAGTTGTTGGCTTGCTGGTTGATCAGAGCAGACGCAAAGAAGGTGTTGATGTCAATTTTTTTGGCCACAGAGTCCCGGTAACACCAGCCGCTGCTTTTCTGGGCCTGCGCTGCAAAAGTCCGATTTTGCCGATTTTTTGTATCCGGGAAGCCTCCGGGCAATTGACCGTGCATGTCGATCATCCCCTTAACATCAAATGGTCCGGCGATCTGCGCGCCGATGTCCAGGCCAATACTCAGCTTATTACCGATGCTGTGGAACGCATGATTCGCAAATATCCCGAACAGTGGTTCTGGGTTCATAAACGCTGGAAGAAATATTATCCTCATTTGTATCCCGAGTATCAATTGAGGAGACAGCGACGCAAAGAAAGAGAGGAGCGGCGGGAGCAGAGAATGGCCGAGTGAGACGATACAGCGGGTGTAGTTTCATACAAAAAGGACAATGGCGCAGGATTGAGGGTAAAAGGTAGAGGGTTTAAGGAATTCGGAAGTGTGAATGCGGTCTCCGGCCCATAGGGGCCATAGGACCTACCCTCCGGCCTGTAAGCCTCCTGCCTGGAACCCTACGGGCTGGAAGCGGCCCCGGCGGGAAGGGGGAAAGAGAAAAGAA
>CAMYLH010000670.1 GCA_947259065.1 uncultured Desulfobacterales bacterium | reverse complement strand
GTGATATCAGATTACGATATATGCATTTTTGCCAGAATTGTTATATCTACATATCTGCAATTTTGGTAAAGTTGTGATTATCAAATAACTATTTTAATGGAGCCAAAAATGCCAGAAACAAAACTCGAAAGAATAAACGACCGCCTTTACCACGAAACTTCGGGAAAGAGTAAAATAAAGTGGGAAAAAAGTCCAGAATTATTAGACATCACACTTACTGATGTAAAAGTTGGACTATGTCTATCAATTAACAAACCTTCAAAAACCTCTATTAATAAAATAGTATCTTCTATTACAGCTGAAAGTAATGTGAATAAAAAACTTGAAAAGTTGCCTGTAGACAAAGGTGATATCGAGCATATTGATGGGTTCGGTTGGCGTATATCCGCATCAGGAAAATTCACCAACAGTAGAATAGGCTTAATTAGGAAGGATGGAACCGTTGATAGGTTTGGGGGTCGTTATGATGCTGCCGACATTTCCCTCATTCCAATTTACGACACTGATAAGGATAAGGGTACTGGCTGGCTTTATCACACGGATGCCGAAATAGCAAACATAGAAAAACGAACAAAAGCTTATCTGACCCTTGAATTGTTAATCTCAGAAAAAGCATTAGAAAAACTGTGTAATGAAATTCTGTCTAAATGTTTGCCTGAGCTAATCGTTCGCATCGAAGTTGATGTATTTTTGTCGGAGGGAGATCGGACCCTTAGTCATCCTAACATTAGAGATTACTGCTACATTGATGAGGAAACTACAGCTAATCGTGCACGCCTTATAGAAGTTTGCGCATCTCGACCTTTAGAGTAAACGGGTGTTTCGACAGTCTTGCTATATACCACAAGATTTGAAACGACTTATAAAATACAGATAAGGTAAACTATTCTTTGGCCATTGCATTGATAAACACGTCAGCCTCTTTAATGGAGGCCTCCATGTCCCTAATCAGTGAGTTTACCTCAGCCTCTACTGAGGCCAGCTCGGTCTGAAGTGAAGCGATTGCCCGGGCATTGAGATTGTGTTTCAGAAACAATACCTGATCATTGAAAGCCCGCAGCACCGGCGCCATTTTCTTCTCTGCCCTCTTCATTGCGCCAATAAGCTGTGCATACTGCTGTTTTGTTTGCCTCAATTTGCGAGCGCTGCTGCGTCGCAAGCTGTCACTGGTATATTGATCCAATTCAGTTTGCCATTCATCAAATAACGCTTCGGAGACATCTTCAACCTCTTCAATTCGCTCCTGCACTGCTTCTGCTCTGGCCGCGCTTTTGTCATATGCTGCCTTCAACTGAGCATACTTTTCCTCCAGTTCACCACCATCAACCTTCAGAACACTGCTGAATTGTTCCAAGGCAGATTTAAACTGTTCTTTGGCTTCCTCCTGGGCGTCTCTGGCTGATTCCACCCGACTTACCATTATATCCCGTTTGTGGTAACCCAGCTTTTCCATGGTGCCATAGTAGGCGGATGAACACCCCATCAAAATGACTGATACGGATATCATTAATCTTAGGTTCAATTGGAGTCTCAGAATCCCTTTTAGCATAATTGTTTTCCTTCTTAAATTTTACCGGCAAATATTTTCAGATACCACATTTGGAACCCATAAAGTCAAGAAAATTATCCCTATTAATTTCATCAATCTGTTTATGTGTAAAGTGGGATCGCGATAAAATATGAATTAATTCTGGTTGGTTATCTCATTCCTATCAATATGCCTTTATAATGTCAACAGCTTGTGATATAGCCGATTACAATGAGTTGAGACACAATGACACCAAGATGAATCTGAACCAAAAAGTTTCACGTTTTGCTTTGTGTCTTAGTGCCTTTGTGGCAATTTATTCTCTTCCTGGTGGATCCGGGCTGGGGATGTCTTAATTATTCACTATGAAAATACAGGATATTCAGAAACGGCTGAAAAAGCTCGGCAATAAGAAACATGCCGCCGTCAGCCAGAGATTTTTTAAAACCGGACCGGGTGAATATGGCGAAGGCGACGTGTTCATCGGCATCCGCGTACCGGTGCTCAGAAAGCTGGCCAAAGCGTATTCTTCTGAGTTAGCCGTCGCGGAAATTGCAATTTTACTCCGCTCCCGGATACATGAAGAACGGTTGTTGGCGCTATTGCTACTGGTCGGTTTATTCTCCAAAGGCAATGACGCCGCCAAAAAGATCATCTATGAAATGTATCTGAAAAACACCAAATTCGTTAACAACTGGGATCTAGTGGATACATCGGCGGAACACATTGTTGGGGCCTACCTGATGGACAAAAACAAAGCTCTTCTGTATCGTCTGGCTGCCTCCGAAGACCTGTGGGAACGAAGAATATCGATCATGTCGACGTTTCATTTTATCAAACGTCACGAGTTTTCTGAAACCCTCAAGATTTCCAAAATGCTGCTTTTCGACCGGCAGGACCTGAAAAATGCCGCGCACCATGCTGCGATACGCTATCGAAAAGTTTCCGGAATCAAAAAGACAGCGCTATTTAAAAGGGAAAATTTAAATCACGCCGAATTTGAGCGTTTCAAAACTCGAATTCAGGAGTAAAAACCGATCAACTATTCTTGAATTCGGACAAGTCGAAAAATGACGGTTCTACACCAGAACGAAGGGTCTTGCCAAAAACTGGTGGCAATATCACCTTTTTGGGGGTTATAATTCCGAGAAATAATTGTCTGGCAGACATTGGGAAATTTTGAAGCTGATGATCCAATACCCGATATCTTCAACACCATTTTTACGGATCAATCCGACGGAATAATGTTGCCATTTTTTTGACAGTCGACCGCTATCGACAGATTCCTGCCCCTCCTCAAAATGTTATTTAAGGATAGATAATTTTATCCGCTATTTCACCTGCGCCTGCTGTAGTCGTACATCCGCCACATTACCGAGTTCAGCCACAGCACAATAATAGTTTTTGGAATAAATATTGCAGATTCAATTACTGGATTTAACATCCAAAAATTCAACTACAATTGGTGAACCCATGAAAATATTTAAAACGTGTTCCTGCTGTAAGACGCCCTGGTTTTCGCGGGATGAATTTTTGCAAGACGGCAACATCGATCTGGTGGGATATCAGGTTAATTTCGGTGACCGTGTGCTGGGGTTCTTCCTCTTCAACCATATGACCTGTCAATCAACCATTGGCATCTCCGCCAGTCTTTTTGAAGATCTCCATGACGGCCCGGTATTTAATGAATGTCTGGCCGGATCCAAACAATGTCCCGGCTACTGCCTGCAAAGGGAAGACCTCCACCCTTGCCGTGCCGACTGCGAAGGTGCCTACGTTAGAGAAATCCTGCAAATTTTGCGTGATTGGCCTAAAAAGGTTTACTTTCCCGATAAAATCGCTGTGGGACAGTACTAAGGTGATGAGAATCACGCATAACATAACTCCTTGCATTCATCCCATTTTTATTTCGTTAAATCAGCTTGTTGGGGAAATTTATCCTGTTCGCTTCTCGTCTATATTTTTCGTTTAAATCACGCTCCCCTCTATCTAAAATGAGAGAATTTTGTTATATGTCTGCAAACATCCTGATAAAAATTTGACACCCCGGCCGGTGAATCTTCGGTCATCGGACCGATAAAACCATGCAAAGGATAAAGACTGATGTTCACCCAGGCCATTGCCAGAAAGCCCGCAAACAATTTTGCCCAGGGCCTTACCACGACCGTCAGCGCCAAACCGCCACGGTTTGATTTACTGCTCAAACAGCATGAGACCTACCTCGAAACCTTAGAGTCCTGCGGACTCGAGGTCGCCGTGCTCGATCCACTGCCGGATTACCCGGATGCCTATTTTGTTGAAGACACGGCCGTCGTCACACCCGATGTCGCCGTCATCACCAATCCGGGCGCTGAAGCCCGTAAAGGCGAAGAAGAATCCATGGTCCCGGTTCTGGCCGGTTTTCGCAAAATTGAACGCATTCGGGCTCCCGGGACTGTTGACGGCGGCGATGTTCTCCAGGTGGGGCGGCATTTTTTTATCGGGTTGTCGCAACGAACCAACAAAGAGGGCGCAGGACAACTTGGCCATATCCTGCAACGCTTTGGCAACACCTGGGTTACGATTCCAGTGGGGGCCGGGCTGCATTTCAAATCCAGTGTCAATTTTATCGGCAAAAACACATTGCTCATCACGCCAGATTTTGCTGAATGTGAGCAATTCAATGGATATGATAAAATTGTGGTGGAAGAGGCCGAGGCCTATGCTGCCAATACGCTGCTGGTCAACGAACACCTTCTGAC
>CAMYLH010000669.1 GCA_947259065.1 uncultured Desulfobacterales bacterium | reverse complement strand
TTAGTCAAGTGATTCACAATCTTGCTCTTAACGCCATACAGGCCATGCCTCAGGGGGGTGCTATCCGTCTGCATGCACTTAACGCGACCCTGGAGGCCTTATCCGGTTTGCCCCTGGAAGCCGGGAAATATGTCAAAATTTCCTTGCAAGACGAAGGTCTTGGTATCCCACCGGAACATTTAGCTAAAATCTTCGACCCCTATTTTACCACCAAGCACCAGGGGAGTGGTCTCGGGCTGTCGATGACATACACCACCATTAACGCCCACGACGGCCATATTGCGGTGGACTCCGAGATGGGTAAGGGGACGACCTTTCGTATTTACATGCCGGCAAGCCACGAAGAGCTGGTTGAAAGCGAAGATCGAGAAGCCCAGCTCAAGAGGGGTGCCGGAAACATCCTCGTGATGGATGATGATGAGGCCATCAGACAGGTGACCGAGAAGATATTGATGGAATTGGGATATGAAGTCTGCTGTGCATCGGATGGAGCTGAAACCATTGCGCTTTACCGGGACGCCGCTCGATCCGGTCGGCCATTCGATGCGGTCATCATGGACCTGACCATCCCCGGTGGAATGGGTGGCAAGGAGGCTATCCAAGAGCTGTTGAGCATTGATCCGCAGGCAACCGCCATTGTATCCAGTGGATATTCCAATGATCCGATCATGTCCGATTTTAAGAATTTTGGATTTCGCGGGGTTGCGACCAAGCCATATAGTATTGAAAAACTAAGCTGGGTGCTGCACGACGTTTTAAGAGAATCAAAAAAGCGCGATTGAGATTGCCGCAGGCCTTCCGATTTTCAAGAAACATAGTTTCTTAAATTTTGTACACCCTTGTCGCCGGCTGTCAGCCGTTGGATAATTTTGTTAAGCCGTTCGAAGCCCTTGACAGTCTTGGGGTGATGGTAAGGAAAATGAAAGAATTTCACCCTGAATTTTTCAGGGTCAAATTTTTGAATGGTTTGGACACCATTGGTCTTTAGATCCGACTCCAAAAGCTGCTTAATTCGATGGGCGACGTCAGGGTGTGATTCTTCAATGGTTTCAATGGCGGACATCAAATCATCGGCGCTCCCGAAGGATCCCAGAACCTGACGTTGAATAAAATACATTCCCATACCATGGACTTTGCTTTCATCTTCAAGCATATTCGGATTAATGGTTGAGTTTGAAGTATTCAATGGGAAAAAGCGTCTCAAACTCGAGATGAAAGAGCCGTAAGTGTCGCCGCATATATATGATTCGTCATGGGGAAGCAATCCATTTTTCAAGGCGTAATTTTTAGCGACGATAAATGCTGCCGCCATTGCCATGGTGTTTATCAGATCATGGCCTTGACAATCGTCGTGATCGCCGTTTGATGTCGCTTTCGCCAACCTTCCGACTTCCAGGGCGGGGACATCGGGCAGTCGATCAAAAGATGGCTCCATCCTAAGATAGGACAAACTCGGTATATCCTGTTTTCTGCTGAATGGGAACAAGGTCATCGTTCCGATCAACTGGCCGGATCGCATTACCAAAACGACGATATCCTCCGGATTTCTGCATGAAATAAAATCCAATGCCTTTTGCTGCTGGAGATCAATGCGGCTATCGGAATACAACCGTTTTGATCGTTCGCTTAAAGAACGAAAGCCCGGCAAGCATCCGCTCGACATTAGCAGCAGTGAGGCTTCAAACAGTGGAACTCGAAAGAGCTTTTTTCTGTATTCCTCACCGATTAATTGATCTACACTGTGTTGCAGATGGTGCGGTATATTTTTGTAGATCGCGACCAGAGCCACGGTGTCACCTGCCTGATATACCTGCTCAGCCCAGCTGAATTCCCTTGGGGTAGGCTCATAAGAAAAGTCGGCAAATTCTTCCTTTTGAGTTATGTTTGAAACATTCGGGTTGTCGCGGAGATAATCCCAGGGTTGCTGATGTTGCATAGTCTCACTTTGTGTTGCTAACATATTCTAGCCCTCCCTTAAATTTCTATAAATAAATTATTTATCGAAATAATTGACTAGTATGAGCAACATGTATGCCATCGCGCTTTAGAAAAAAAGCAGCTAAGCGCAGGCCTTTACTATGCGGGCTTTTCTTTTACTTCGTTCTTTTATGCTTTCAGTACTAAATTGAAAGATAGTCATCGAATTGGCGTGACGGCCGCTATTCGTCAAAAATTTGACCGGCAAAAAGGCAATGCAAGGTGAGTAATGGAAGGATAGTACACCGAGATACACAAACGTAATGGTGGTAAGGGTCTATACAGGATTATGATATGGGTAATTTTTTTAGAAGAGCCAATAAACGAAAAAGTCAGGAAGTATAAGTTTTGATGTGTTAGAGACAACCAAAAATTCAGAAAACCTATACTGCGAGGTATCTACACTGGTGAGAGGGTAGGCGGATACCTATCTTCTCAAAAAAAAATCATCAAATGACTAGAACCTTCCTAAAAGTATAGTCAGTAATTACTATGCTTCTGTATGCTTAAGACAGAAAGTAGAATTGACTAAATCTAGAGCTGAAAATCTGCATTGTCGAGAGGAAGAACAGCTATAAGGCCCTGGTGTATG
>CAMYLH010000668.1 GCA_947259065.1 uncultured Desulfobacterales bacterium | reverse complement strand
GACCCCATCACCCCCGCCAATGCCTTTGTCAACGACCTGGCCGTCGACGAAACACACAACAGCATCTATATCAGCGACCCGGCCGGCGGTGACAACGCAGCCCTGATTGTCGTCGATGTGGGCAGCGGTGACGCCAGGCGCGTGTTGCAGGGGCACAGGAGTGTGACGCCGGAAGATATGGATTTGATCATTGCCGGCGAAGCGGTCGAGATCAGACAGGCGGATGGTTCTGTCATCCGCCCGCGGGTCGGGGCCAATCTCATTGCCCTGGATACCGATAACGAGTGGTTGTATTACGGACCGATGCACGGCGCCTCCCTGTATCGTATCCGTGTCAGCGATCTGCTGAATCGGGAGATCGAAGCCGGGGCGCTGGCTGACAAGGTGGAACGGTACGGGCGCAAACCCATCAGCGACGGCATATCAATCGATGGTGACGGCAATGTCTATATCACCGACCTGGCAAACAATGCCATTGGAGTGATCGATCAGTCACGAGAGTATCGGATATATCTTAGGGACGAACGCCTGTCGTGGCCGGATGCACTCAGTTTCGGTCCCGATAACAGGCTGTATACCGTGAGTAATCAACTGCACAGATCGGCGCTGTTGCACGCCGGGGAAAAAACCGCAAAGCCACCCTTTTACATCTTTTCCTTTACACCGTTGGCGGGTGGTGTGAGCGGACGTTGATCGAAAGACGGCTGTCACGAACCATACCCGGCGCCAGGCGGGCGATGAATTCCAGTGGTTCGAGCGGCACAGCTGTGGTGCCGTCCCGCTACGCGGTCTTGAGTGAATTTTAATAAGTGTATTTGCCGGCCGATATAATTTTCGTAGCAATGCTCATGACTCTTCATCGAGGATAAGAAAATGTATCGTTGTATAGCACTATCAATGGTTTTGTTTGTCGCCGGCTGCGGTGTGGAGACTGCCACTACGGCGGCCACAGTTGCCGCCGCCAGGGCAGAAGAGGCCAAACAGGCTCAAAATACCAAAGAGCTAATACAAAACAAAATTAATGCTGCAATGGCCAGTGGACAGCAGCGGTTGCAAGATGCCGATAATGCAGGCCAATAAAGCTGGCGCGAAACTCTTACCAACGATCTCGCCGACAGACTTAAAAAAACACATGTAGTTTGGGATAGGTGCTGAAAGAGTTCATAGGACCTTTCTTTCAAACACCGAAAGCAGCATTTGCAAACTCCGCGCCAGCCACCGACAACTCAATATGAGACAAGCACTTGGGGGATTTACGCCTGAAGTCTAAATAAAAGCTGGTATTGAAAATCGTTATTTACGTCACTGAATAGCGACGCAGGATAAAACGGACCAAGTAAGGACTTGAAATATATACGCTTGGCTTGTCGCCAAAGGGCAACAAGAAATCAGTTGGTGAGAGATGGGGACTGCAGGCGGCCGAACGAGCTGGGCGGTCTGCGATGCCGGGTAGCCTGCTCGTAGGCATAGGCATATTGAAACAGTTTGTGCTCATCGAACGGTCGCGCCAGCAGTTGCAGGCCGAGCGGTAAACCGGCTTGCGTGAATCCCATGGGCACGGTGATCGCCGGCTGTCCGGTGTGCGGCGCAATGACCGGGCTGTTATTGCCGTGCGGGCTTTCGCTGTCGCCGATTTTACGCGGCGGGTTGCACCAGCTCGGGTAGATGATAGCGTCTACCCTGGCCTCATCCATGGCGGCAAGCACCGCGTCCAGAAACTGCTTGCGGCGTGGATCACCCTGTACATCG
Organism: uncultured Desulfobacterales bacterium; assembly: GCA_947259065.1. Taxonomy (GTDB): domain Bacteria; phylum Desulfobacterota; class Desulfobacteria; order Desulfobacterales; family JAFDCJ01; genus JAFDCJ01. Next base: position 820 of record CAMYLH010000668.1, on the reverse strand, counting down.
ACACAGGGAGGGAGCTGTGATTGCGGATCGCCGTCCACGCTCATGGCCCACACCATGGCCTGCGCACTGTGCGCTAGAAAGCGCTTGCTCGCCGCTACTTCGTCCAGGGAATGAATGGGGGCGGACTCGCCCAGTGTCCGCAGGTAGTTTTTTAAATCATAGCGAAAACGGCTGCAAAAACCGGTAGCGCTTTTCAAGCGGTCGAAGTCCGGAATATCGAACGGGTCGACAATTACGGCACCGACCTGGCGCAGGTCCTCGATGGCCTGATCCATGCTCTCCAGGACTTCAAAATCAGCGCTTCCCGTATCGACCAGATCGCGTAACACGCCGAGGCGGGCGCCTTGCAGCCCATCAACTTTCAGATAGCGCGTGTAATCGGTCTTTACGCGGCCTTTGGCGGCTTGCGTGAGGGGATCAGCCGGATCATAACCGGCCAGCAGCGAGTAGACGATGGCCGTATCCTTTACCGTGCGCATCAGCGGTCCGCCGACGTCGCGATTCAGTAACAGCGGCACGATACCGTCGCGGCTGGTGGCGCCGAGCGTGGAACGGATGCCGACCAGCGACAAATGCGAGGCCGGACCGCGAATCGAGTTGCCGGTATCCGTGCCCATGCCGATGATGCCGAAATTAGCCGCAATCGCCGAGGCAGTACCACCACTGGAGCCCGCCGGCACACGAGTCAGATCGTAGGCGTTGCGGGTTTCCCCGTGTGTGGAGCTTATGGTGTGGTAAGGACTGAAGGCCCATTCACCCATATTGGACCTGGCGATAATGATGGCGTCGTGTTGCCGCAGGCGTTGCACCATAAAGGCAT
>CAMYLH010000667.1 GCA_947259065.1 uncultured Desulfobacterales bacterium | reverse complement strand
TACACGAGGTCATGGGAAAAAATTCGACATTACAGCTATAGCGAAATTTTGCAGGCGCATGAGACGGCCGAAATGACGCAAATATTAAAAAAAGAATTATCCACCAAAATTGTTGTCATGTCAGAAACGGTGGAAACGCCGATTAAAATTAGACCCATCAGTGCAAACAATAATCTTTCCTCCGGGAAGATTCATTCAATTGTCATACAGAATATCTTAGAGGGTTCATTTCTGAGGGAATTATCGCGTAACAAAATGATATTCATTGAAATTGCCTTGTTGATGGTCATTTTTTATTTATCCGTCCGATTTTCCGCCCCGATCCTGTCTTTGGGGGTCATTTTTCTAAGCGCTTTATACTTTATCGTCGGTTCTTACAGCTTTATACATTTCAATTTGATTTTCCAATTTACCCGGCCGCTTCTGGTGCTTTTTTGTGCCCTCGTATTTATTCTAATTGCCGGCGCGGTGGAGAGGGCTGTATTCCTAGCTGAATCACAGAGGGCCAGAAAACTCGCCGAACGGGAACTCGAGATCGGTCGCGAAATTCAGGCCGGATTTTTCCCAAAGTCGCTGCCGGCTCCTGATGGATGGGAGCTTGCCGCTTATTTTCAGGCCGCACGCCATGTGGCCGGAGATTTCTATGACGCTTTTTCGATCGGTGAAAAAAAAGATATTGGAATAGTTGTTGCAGACGTCTGTGACAAAGGTGTCGGCGCGGCACTATTTATGGCGCTTTTTCGCAGTCTGATCCGGGTGTTGTCCGGTTCGGCCGGCAATGGCAATCATTTAGTTAACCACTTTTCCCATCATGATCCTGCTAAAACCCTTGAGCACACGATCCTTTCAGTGAATAATTACATTTCAACAACCCATGAAGCAGATAGTATGTTTTCAACCATTTTTTTCGGCATCCTCAATCCGGAATCGGGTGTGCTGCACTATATCAACGGCGGGCATGAACCGCCGATGATTATCGGTGCCCGGGGAATTAAGGCCACGCTGTGTCCAACGGGCCCGGCTGTGGGTGTATACCCGAACGCCGGTTTTGAGGTTCGTAGCATTCAGCTTGAGCCCGAAGATGTATTGCTGGCGTATACTGATGGTGTGGTTGATGCCCAAAACCAGGCCGGAGAAGGTTTTACAAAAAATCGCCTCTCAGAACTGCTAACAGAATCATACCCTTCAGCGAAAGCCCTGATTGATAAAATAACCAGTCAAATCAAAGACCACAATTTCGGACAGGAGCAATTTGATGACATTACGATTCTGGCCTTACGGCGGACGGCCTCTTCTGAGTAAGGCCTTTATGTACGATTGTAGAAATGGTGTGATGTCAGTCGCCAATGGCAACGATCTTGTTTGCCGCCAGTTCACTGATGGTATCCCCGTCATAACCCAGTGATTCAAGCACCTCCCTGGTGTCGGCACCGATAGCTGCCGGAGGGTCATTTCGGATTGTTAAGTCATAAGATCCAAGCTGGAGCGGAAGCCTTGGCACTTTAGTTTTTTCGCCGCCGGGGAATACGGTTTCGAGCAGCCCATAGTCTCCCTGGTTTAATTGGGGATCATCAAAGAGGTCTTCCGGCCGGGCAATGGGTGCGAAGCAGATACCGGCGGTGTCACAGATTTTGATGACTTCTTCTTTGGTGAATTGCTTGATCAGGTTTTCCACCTCCGGCAGAAACCAATCCCGTTCCCGGATACGATTATTATTGGTTTGCAATCTTTCATCTTCGAGCCATTCGCGGCGATGAAAGGCTTGGCAGAATTTCTGCCAGTGCTTTTCGCTGATGATGCCGATAAAGACCTGCTTCCCATCTTTGGTATCAAATAGCTTATAAACCGACCATGCACTGACCCGGGCCGGCATGGGCGGGACCGGTTCATCCGTCAGCGCCGCATAGGCCATGTGCTGTCCCATGATAAAAGCGGTGGTTTCAAACAAGGCACCCTTGATGTAAGTTCCTTTTCCCGTGCGCTCCCGGTCATACAGGGCGGTAATGGCTCCCATGGCACCAAACATACCGCCGCTGATATCGATGATCGAGCTGCCGGCTCGCAGCGGTTGCCCCGGAGGCCCTGTCATATAAGCCAGACCTCCCATCATTTGGACGACCTCATCCATGGCGACGCGATGTTCGTAGGGGCCGGGAAGAAATCCTTTCAAAGACACATAGATGAGACGCGGATTGATTGCTGATAACACGTCATAACCGTACCCCAGGCGTTCAATGGTTCCCGGCCCGAAGTTTTCCAGCACAATGTCGGCTGTTGCGACCAACTTGAGTATGATTTCCTTACCTGCAGGTTGTTTTAGATCAATGGCGAGGCATTTCTTGTTGCGGTTAAAGAAGGGAAAATATCCGACCCCGAATCCTTTCAGCCGTCGAGTCGTGTCACCGGTCGGGGGCTCGATATGAATAACATCCGCGCCGAGATCTGCTAAGATCAGTCCTGCCGCCGGGCCCATGACTGCATGGGTAAAAGCAACGACCTTGATGCCTTCCAGCGGCAAGTTCTTTTCTGCATGACTCATAATATTATTTTCCTCTCGCAAATTGCTTCGA
>CAMYLH010000666.1 GCA_947259065.1 uncultured Desulfobacterales bacterium | reverse complement strand
TGTTTTAGCCTAAAAAGATCCTTTGGCCTTTAACCTTTGACCTTATACCTTTAATCCTGCCTATGGGGTCGCAGCCCGAAGGGCGTAGCCCCAAACCTCTAAACCCAACCCCTATTTCTCTGGAACCTTGATAGCGCCCGACAGAATTTTTATCTCGGCATCGGTGACTATGCCGATCACCTCCGCTGAAACCAGATCTTTGTTGTATTCATCCAGGGCGTAATATACCCCGTGATAGGTCTGACCCTCGATTTGAACCGTGTCTCCCAGTCCGAATACCCTGACACCCGCGTTAAATTTGCCTTCGCTAAGATCCTTGACGGTCAGATACACGGCCACATCAACCTGTTTCAACATACTGGTCAGGCCGTAGTTTTTGCCCGTCTCTTTGACGTGGCCGAGATGGTTTTGATTGGAATCGACCCCAATGACATAAACTTTACGTTCTTTACCGGCCTCGTAAACTCCGGCGCCTGTCAATCCGGACGCATGGTAGATGACATAGGCGCCCCGATCAATTTGGGCCAGCGCCAATTCTTTGCCTTTTACCGGATCGGCAAACGCCGAAGGGGTCGTTCCGGCATAATCACTGAACATTTTGCATTCCGGGTAGGCATATTTCACGCCGGCCTTAAAACCGGCCTCAAATTTATGGATCAAGGGCACATCCATGCCGCCGACAAAACCGACCGTATCTTTGCCGTCGGCCTTAGCCTTCATCCCGGCAATAACCCCCACCAGGAAGGACCCTTCATGCTCGGTGAATAACATCGAAGACACATTGGGTTTATCCGGAATGAAACCGTCAATGATTGCGAACCTTGTATTCGGAAAATCATCGGCAACCTCTTTGATGGCATCGGTAAAGAGAAACCCGACGCCAAATACGAGATCGAATCCCTGGTTGGCCAGCATCCTTACACCGGTTTCCCGGTCGGCATCCGCACCCGGTTCGATCTCAACATGCGAAATATCCAGCTTTGACGCCCACTGCAGGCCGCGATAGGCTGAATCATTGAAGGATTGATCTCCCTTTCCGCCCACATCAAAGACCATACCAATTTTCAGCTTTGCAGCCCAAACGCTGCCCACCGCCAAGCCACACACCAAAACCAAAATGCAGATAATAGAAAATACCTTTCTCGCCATAACAGACCTCCTTTCCGAGGTTAAGGTAAAATCAGCGACCACCAGCAGAGCTGGCGGTATGAGGAAGACCCCTCGAAGAGGCCGTGGAGCCATACTCTGCTGGTGATCGCTGATTTGTGAAAAGAATTTTGGCTTCATGTTACGTTTCTTCTGATAGCGTGTGCCATCAAAACTTTTGATGAGTTTATTCTGAGCATGCTTTTATCTGATCTGACTGTTTTGATAATAAGTTTCGCTGCTCGCATATCTGAGCGAATCGTAAAAAATAAGCTAAAATTCTTTTGATTAACTCCATTCATAAACCACCGGCATTGTTAAACTTTAGATCAATTAGCCGCGATCACCCGGTAACGGTAGAACCTTTTTGATTCTCACCATCAGAGGCGGTGGCTTATGAAAGGAGTTATAATGAACAAATCTGCCAATAGCATCATTGAAGTGTATATTAGTAAATACAGAGCGGATCAAGTATAAAAGAGGAATGGATTCTATTTTAATCTTTGAAATAGACAGGATTTACAAGATTAATTTGATTTTTTATATACCCGGTTTCCACCCGCCCGCCATCGTTAACCGCTCAAGCGAGGCAGGTGGGTAAGAAACCGGGTATATGCAATCCGCTTCACGCAAAAATCTATCGCCTATGTCAATGCTTTGTGCTATTCACTAATAGCAGATAAAACATGGCATCCAGGATTTCGTTCATGCGGTTTTCCAATTTCCGCCGACAGGCGGATGCTATTTTCACGGTTTCACCTGGAAACGTGAAAAAATCCGGTTCATCCTGTTGATCCTGTCAGATAAAAAATATTTCAAATGAATCCATTCCTTTTTCAAGATTAAACCCCGCGGTCTGTCCGGGTCAGGATAATAAAGTGTCGATTCGGAAAATCAAAGCGATTATTTGGGATTATGACGGGACGCTGGTGGATACCCGGCATAAAAATTTGAATGTCACTAAAAACATTATCGATAGCATTACCGAAACAGATGCACTGGAATTTCCGGCTTTACGATCATTGGAAAATTATTATCTGGCCAACCGCAGAGCTTCAAATTGGCGCGAGCTCTATCGACAGGAGTTCAGTTTGACCGAGAAACAGATTGATGAAGCGGGTCGACTGTGGACAGCCTATCAGCTAAATGACGATACCGATGTTGCTTTCTATGAGGGAATTGAGGCGGTTATTTGTGATTTGGCAAAATATGCCCATGGTATCGTTTCTCAAAATTCCAGAAGCAGTATCACTCAGACTCTGGCGAAAAAAAATATGCTGCCATATTTTAATTATATTGTCGGTTATGAAGAAGTCGATTTAAAAAAGCAGAAACCGGCGCCGGATGGTTTACTGCGCTGTATGCAAAAACTGTCAGCGCTGGAGGCAGGCTGTGCGTGCTATATAGGCGACCATGAGACAGATGT
>CAMYLH010000665.1 GCA_947259065.1 uncultured Desulfobacterales bacterium | reverse complement strand
ACCTGGTTGCATTTCCTCAGAAATCTATAACCAATAAAACAAAGTACAATAAACATGCCAAAAAGAAGAGACGTAATATATTGTTAATTTTTAACAATAATTCATGATGATTATATATAATCATACACCAAACCGACTATCCCCTATGAATCGGATTTTGCCGAATTTTGTCAGTTGAAATTTACATTTTTCGGTAAAACCTAACGAATTCCGGTTTTAGAAAAAAAGCAATATTGTTGACTTATAAAAAACGAATGTGCTAAAAAATCTCACCATTCAAACCTGAGGTGACAGGTAGGGCCAGAAAGATTGCAACTGTTATCCCAACGGGGACTTTACAAATTCGAAACTCTGTAGGGCGGCAAATTCTGGGTGAAATAAACAGTACCCCGAAATTCATAAATTGAAGTGTATTTTTTCGAAAGCCGGCGTCGAATCCACCAAGGAAGATGATCGAATAGAAATTTAAACGCTGATCGAGGTTAAACAGGCCACATCATGGAAGATATTAAAAAAACTCAAGTTTCTCCCTTCAATGAAGCCTGCCAAAAAATATTGTTTGATTCCCCCGAAGCGATCGGAGTTGCTTACAAGGTTTTGGATTGCGGCTGCGCATTGCTCTGCGGTGCCTCAGCAGCAGGGAAGCCGATCGGAATCCTACAACATATTTCCGGTCAACCAGTAAAAAAAGGAAATATGCCGCCTATTTGCTTGAAGTGTAAAAAAAACAACGGGTTAGGTCGGGTAATCTGGGATGGTATTTATTGGCCTGGTTCTCAAAGTGAATGGCCCGAAAAAGATATGCGAATTTCAATCGGCCGAAAGATTTTCGGCTCAGGCTATATGGAACCGGATTAGCGAAACAACGGGCAACAAGTCGTTACCGTGTCGACACTAAGTGCTTATTTACTGATTGTCGTAAACACTTCCGCGCGACCCATTAATTCCTGCAATCGTTTGATATGGCAATTCTCTTCGTCAATAATCATTTTTAAACTCTCCAAGCTAATGGGGTCTCCAATAAAAGGTTCAAGCACCTCATAAAATCGCACTGAATCTTTTTCAAATTCAATGAAAATAGCAATCAGATCATCAATTTCACTGACGGAAGAAAAATCAACATCTTTGAGGGAAAAATTCTTGTCCCCCAGAAGATCGTTAAAAAGTTCCCGGCTCATCTTTTCCATAAACGGATTTACGCTTTTTTGATCAAGATTAAGTTTCATCTCTGCAAACCAGTTGGCGTGTTTAATTTCTTCATCAACCATCCATTCTAGCAATTTGATAAGCTCCGGGTTCGAAACCCTATTGATGGCATCACGGTACACCGCCTCTCCGTTTTTTTCTAACTTGATGGCCATATCCAGTATTTCATTTGCTGAAAACAAGGCATTTCTCCTCAGGTACTTGGATTTGTTTTTGACTGCAAGTAGTCGAAAATAGAATTTAAAGTCAAGCTTAATCCATTTTATTTGACTGCTGCTTACCGAACCTGCTATTTAATCCGACATATACTTTTAAAAACCCCTGTTTAGAATATCTGCAAATCGAATCCAAGCGTCGGCAGTGGGATCAGACGTTCATGCACCGCTTAGTCCCTTAGTAAAAGGAGCCGTCATTCTCGGCCATGGGACACGAAGTATCATGACAAAGAGATTATCACATGTCCTTAGGATCTGGCAACATTGGTGCCGGCGATCGGGGAATCATATGCCAGGATGTCGTCCGATGGCGGTCTCTGGAAATCTGTCGATAAAGGGAAAAAAATGATCGGCGCCATTGCTGGAGATATCATTGGTTCAGTCCATGAAGCCAATCCCATCAAGACCACCGACTTTCCACTATTTACCGAACATTCACGGTTTACGGATGACACTGTGCTCACAATAGCCACAGCTTATGCTTTGATGAATGGTTTAGATTATGCAACAGTCTACCGGCATTTCGGCCGTGCCTATACCCGTGCCGGATACGGAGGATCGTTTATCAACTGGCTGAAGTCAGATGAGGCGCCACCGTATAATAGTTGGGGAAACGGATCGGCGATGCGAATCAGTCCGGTAGGTTTTGCATTTGGATCCATGCAATACGTTCTGCGGGAGGCTGAAAAAAGCGCGGCCGTGACCCACAATCATCCGGAAGGGATCAAAGGTGCCCAGGCCACCGCATTGGCTGTCTTCATGGCCCGTCAAGGTAAATCAAAAGCGGATATCCGCCGGGCAATCAGTGATAAGTTTGACTATAACCTCAATAGAAACATAGAAGAAATCCGCCTGAACTATTTATTTGATGTTTCCTGTCAGGGTTCGGTTCCGGAAGCAATGATTGCCTTCCTTCATTCTGATGATGTCGAAAGTGCAATCCGACTGGCAGTCTCCTTGGGCGGCGACAGTGATACCCAGGCCTGCATTGCCGGTGCCATCGCCCATGCCTATTACAGTGAAATCCCCCAAGAAATCGAAAAAGAAGTCAGAAGCAGACTACCCCGCAAATTTCTACTCGTTTTGGATGAATTCTTGAATAAATATATGCATGCTAATGATATTCGCCCCTAAGGGTTCACGAAAAAATAA
>CAMYLH010000664.1 GCA_947259065.1 uncultured Desulfobacterales bacterium | reverse complement strand
TGCAGGAAATATCTAATGAGCCGTGAAGGGCGTGATCGTATTGCCAATGCCCATTATGCTGCGATTCTAAATATCGAAGAAAAAGGGTTGAAGTAGATTCCTCATCAATTTCCTGGTGAGCCGATTCGATAACATCAAATGTAAAAATAAATGACCGATTTTAACTTTTTTGATTTTATTCCCGCTATCGTTACCATCATCATGGTGGTTGGGGCGGTAATGGCCAGCAATTATTTTCTGGTACGCCATTACAAGGAAGAGCCGGCGCATCGTTACCGCCTTCACCTGATCAATTTCACTATTGTTTTTGTCGGCGTACTGATGATAATTATTGAACTGCCATTCAGTGACGCTACACGAGGTCAGTTGCTGAGTCTGATCGGCATAGTGTTATCTGCCACCATCGCTTTGTCTTCCACCACCTTTGTTGGTAATGCCATGGCAGGCATCATGCTGCGCAGTTTGAGCAGCTTCAAAATTGGCGATTTCATTCGAGTTGGCGAAAATTTTGGCAGGGTCTCGGATATGGGGTTGTTGCATGTGGAAATACAAACAACCGATCGTGATTTGATGACCTTGCCCAATCTTTACATCGTGACACAGCCAACCAAGGTGATCCATGCCACCGGCACGATTATTTCTGCGGAAGTGTCACTTGGTTTTGATGTGTCTCGTCGTGATGCGGAGCGTGCCTTGCTTGAGGCAGCGGAGGAGGCGGGTCTGAAAGATCCGTTTGTGCTGATTACCCAGCTTGGGGATTTCTCGGTTGTTTATCAGGTTAGTGGCCTGTTGAATGATGTCAAAAAACTGCTTTCTTTTCGCTCGACACTGAATAAAAAAATGCTCGACCATCTGCATCAGGTCGGGATTGAGATCGTCTCCCCCAGCTTTATGAATACCCGCGCCTATCCTGCGGAAAAAGTCTTTATTCCTGAACACGGACCACATGAACATGTTGAGACCGAGACAGGCAAGGCGGAAGAGGTAGTATTTGATATCGCGGAGGATGCGGCTTCGCTGGAAGAGATGCGCACGGAATTTACACAGCTGCAGGCAAAGATTTCTGATCGGCAAAAACAACTGGAAAAGAGTGATGACGATAATGAACGCAAGAAAATCGTCAAGGAAGTGGAGTTACTAAAACACCGGGGCGAACGTATGCAGGTGGCGATAGAAAAACGGGAAGAGGCATAATGTGCAATGAACGTAAGTTTTCTCTGCCCGCATAAACCAGGTATTTAATCAGCAAGGGCTCCCTGTGCCCCCATTGATTTGAGTTGATTCGCCAAACACAGGTCCGCGATTGTTGGACTGGGGTTAGATGGCAATGTTGCACCTGGATCGATGATCCAGGCCGCGATGTCTTTTAGCACTACGTCCGCCTGAAGGTCGCGGGTTAGCATGTGATAACCATTGGGATAGATGACAAGTGCTGTCAGCATGCGGCACGTGGAGCGCTTGGGGATGATTTCGTCACGGACGCCATAGAGGATAAGTGTTGGTCCGCTAAGCTGGGGCGTGGAGGCGAGTGCTGTATCCATAAGGTTGACCATGCCGTAGAGTGAATCGATACGTGTTGCTTTGATGATCAACGGGTCACGGCCCTGTGCTTTCAGCATCTCGATATTATCCGATGCGGTGATACCCAATCCTTTACCGGTGACTTGTTTGGCTGGAGCGGTGTGCGCTGCCAGCCATAACGCCCAGCGTTGAATAAGGTTCATAGAGTGACGGCCCCTGACTGCGGGTGCGAGCAAAATCATACCGTCGTAATTGGGCTGTTGCAATTCCTGCAGTGATGCCATCAACACTGCACCACCCATGCTTTCACCCCTTAAGTAAAGCGGTAAGCCGGGATGTTTTGTATGGAGCAGCGCGATCATGGTTTCGACGTCTTCGATCATGCGTTCGATGCCTGGCCAAAGCCCCGGCCATTGGGTTTCGCCGAAACCGCGTTGATCAAAGGCATAGGTGATGATGTCTTGCCGGGCAAGCACCGGGCCGACTGTGGCGAAGGCGTTACGATAGTCATTGAAGCCATGAAGGGCGAGCACGACAGCTTTCGGCGTCGTTTCGGGTTGCCATATACTGAGCGGCAGGACATAGCCGTCCGCCATTACAGCGTGTGTTTTATAGAGCGTTGCTTCATTGTTTTCCAGTTGTGACGGTTGTAGCTTGGGCGTAGCACAGCCGTAGAGCACAACGACAACTACTAGCCAAAGCCATATCGAAATATTTTTCATTAAGAAAACGGTGTTTTCACCTATCCCTGGTGAATCCTAATATATAAGGACCCTCTGATTAATTTTAATAAATAAGTTCAATCAGTTTATTTAAAAGCACAAATAAAATGGACTTATTGTGCATCTAATGGCAAAAAAAGAGTTTAAAAAAATCGCACGTTTATTTAGACTTTCAAAATTCTAGAAATATTTAACCATCCATAGTGCTTTATTTTTCAAAAAGTACCCTAATATCATTATGAATCCTTAAAAAATTACCTTTTAGATCAATTTCACTCCTACCTTGATCCAGTTTAGGAATTCCTCTAACAAGTTGCGGTTTCTTAAATTGGATCCTTTTTTCCTTACCATCCGCAAAGCTGATAAACTCCCCCTGTTTCAATCTAAAGAAAACATCCGCCCTAATTTTGGATACTTCGCGTTCCCCTGTAGTTACCCTGGTATCGAAATTGATGGTGCGACTTCGGTTGATACTTGTTGTAGGAGCTTTAATGATTTCAAAAAAGCGTTCGTAATATTTGGCGGTATCAGGGTCATTGGCCTTCCCAAAAAATTGATACGAAAGATTACTCAAGATGGCCCGACTGGCCTTATCCCCGTACAGAATATCGTTCTGTACCTTATCCTGCATGACATAGACGGTTGCTATATCATAGCTTCTCAATGTGGCTGGAATTCGGTGCATGTTCAACAAACGAATAGTAGGGGCTTCTTCCAACAGTAGAAAGGAGGGTCTTGAATTACGGACGCTCATTTGCTTGGTCAGAGTATGAATAATGGTAGCAATAACCGGAGCATAGGCAGTTTCAAATTTAGGGTTATTGACTACGGATACAATGGTCGGTCTTTTCTGTTGGTTAATAGCCAAAGGAACATCATCCGCGGACAGCACATAAAAATTTCGTTGCGTTGAAATCTTTTTGAGGGCATTTGATAGGGTACTTCGTACCCCTGCCGTCTGTCGCTCTGATTTTGTTCCATTGATAAAGGCGTCGGCCATGCCTTTTGACGTATGGTTGGAGCTCAGAAATATCTCCAGACTTTCCATGTCCAAGTACTGGTAGAGTGCAATAAGATGGGGTAAGGTACATAACTGTGGATACTCCGTTTTCAATTTCCATATCAAGCCACCAATTAATCCTTCCACTGCATCCGTAAAGAATTTACTGCTGCCTGTGGCGCCCGATTCTTTTTGTTCCAAGAGATTTTCAATAAGCACCCGGGAAACCTCATTGACACTTTCCTCGGAATCCATATATCGCGGTGCAATGGGATTTACACGATGATAGATCGGATCAAAACCAATACAATAAAAGTCCGTCCTTTTTTTATCAATCAAAGGATAGGTTATTTCCGTCAATTCAAAATTCTTATAATCATGGATTACCCCAGAGAATTGGTTTTCAGAGAAATGTTTCAAAAAACCATGGACTATACTTTCGGTCTTCCCACTTCCAGCCGCACCAATTATGGAAACACCTCTTCGAATATTCTGCAAGATCAATTTCCCCTTTTGCAAGGACAAGGTGACTGTAAAGACCGTGTTTTTTTCATCAGCGATTTCCTCCTGAAAAAAGACATAAAGCACAAGATTGGACAGTATTAATGGGCAGACCATCCAAAATAATAGTTGGGGTACGGCTAGTTCTCTAATGTACCAAATGAAAACTGTGGCGATTACAATTAAGCCGGTATTCATCATAAAAGCCAAACGGATATTCTTATGCCCGAAATAGAAAACAACACTTAACAAAAACCA
>CAMYLH010000663.1 GCA_947259065.1 uncultured Desulfobacterales bacterium | reverse complement strand
TTCGGAACCGATCCCCAAAAGTTTCTTTTTTGATCAAACTGGCCGCCCTCCCAAGGCGGGTAAACTTTTCAGGCCAGCGGCGCCGCTATATGAAAGTACATTGCCAAAGTTTCTTTTTCGATTAGACCGGCCGTTTTTTTGACCAGAGGCTGGGCTGAACCCTGAACCCTGAACGCCAGAACCTCCCTATGACTTTTGAATCCCCAGCTTGCGCAGGCGGGAGCGGAGGGTGGTTTGTTGATAAACTGATCTTCCAGATGGGATTCACTCATCACTTCTTTGGGCCTGAGTCCGAGAAACTCAAAAACGTAAGGGTCGCGGATTACCAACTTCGGCTCATCTTTCTCGGCGCTTTGTTGCGGGCAGGTCGAATGTCGAAAGAGGGAATTCTGTCGATTTTTTTCCGGAATACTTGTGGCGGTATAGATCAAGCAGCTGCTGGTAAAGGGTCTGGTCGGAATTGCAGCAGCGGTTCATGTCAAATTTTAGCGAAGTGAAAAATGAAGAGCTATTCAAGGGGATTGGTGATCGAAGTGAAACCAAAAAGCCTACGATAGGGTTTGTTTTCCGTTTTTACGATGAAGGACAGAGGGTACATCCCTCGTTACTCATAAGGTCCGGTGCGGCAAACTTTCGGTCCATCCGGCAGGGGTGATCTCCTGGTAATCCAGTTTCCTTTGCAATTCCTCAATTGAAGCTGCGCCTCCATACGTCAACCCGGACCGTAAGCCGCCGATGATGTCGGCGATGATCTCATTTTCGTCCTCCCGATAGGAGACCTCGGTTGTGACACCTTCCGCGGTTTTCCATTCAGCGATTCCGCCATAGTAGTCTTCTTGGACCTCACTGCTTGCCATGCCCCGGTAGATTTTAACCTTTATTTCCTCACCGGCTTGGCCTTTTTTACATATCACCGGTCCGGGAGTTGGCCGGGTGCCGGCCAGCATACTGCCCACCATGACGAAATCCGCACCAAATGCCAGGGCCTTGACGATGTCTCCGGGATGGCGGATTCCACCATCGGCGACCACCGAGCGATCCGCACGCGCACAGTTTTTTATCGCCGTTAGATTGGGCACACCAAAACCGGTTTTGATTCTGGTTGAACAGACCGAACCCCCGCCGATTCCAACCTTGACGATATCAGCACTGCAGGAAGCCAGATAATCAGCACCGGCGTAGGTGGCTACATTCCCGGCCATGATGCAGGGACTGTTGCCGATCAGCTCGCGAATGCGTTTGAGAGTTCGCCCCACATATCTGGCATGCGCATGCGCAACATCCACACAAAATAGATCCGCACCGGCGTCTCTCAAAGCTTCGGCACGCTGCAGTTCTTTTTCCGCACAGCCGATTGACACGAACACAGGGCACTTACAATTATTGAACATATGGACATTGTCTTCTATAGACATGTATCGATGCAATACCCCGATACCGCCTTTCGCTCCGATATAGTTCGCCATGTCCGATTCGGTAATCGTGTCCATATTCGCCGTCATCAATGGCAATGCAAGGGATAGCTTGCCCATTTTACATTTCATTGAAATATCGACAGCTTTACGGGATTCCCAGTGATTATACGATGGCACCATGAGTATGTCGTCATATGTAAAGGCTTTCATGATATTCTCAGCTGATCAAAATAATTTAAATCCTTTCCAAAAAGCGTTTAACCTGATACTCGAATTCCCTGGCTTCGATATCGACCGTCCGGTGTTTTTCTTCCTCCACCACTGAAACAGCCACAAACCCCCCTGCGCCTTCAAACGAAATACAGCATGGATTGCGTTCTTTTTCTTCCAATCCTTCGCCGCCCTTACCAAAAAAATCAGCGGCACGCACGATGATGTCCGCTGGTTTTAAGCGGGTTTGTTTGGCTATTCGGATCATTGAAGTACTCCTCCTGTGATATAAGTTATTTCAGGTTTACCCGGTTCAAGTTATGTACCGTACCGTACGGTGACCTGTCAAGCCGGCCGGCGTATTCTTACAGAACTATAACCCAAAAGTAGATAATCCATCGTGGCAGCTTTCAATTTTAATTAATTCCGTATTTTTATTATGGATCATCCGAGCACCCGTATCGTAGGCGGAAAGGTTTGCCTCGGTCTTCTCTGAGGCCATGGTCTTTGAAATGACGGTCCTGAAATCCTTTCGCTCCAAGGGAAGATCGCCGATGGCCGCCAGGGCTCCGATCATTATAATGTTGCCATAAATCGGATTCCCCAGTTTCAGGGCGGTCTCGGTAGCATCGACAAACCAGGCATTCGCGGTAAACTCCATGATGCTCTCTTTGAGAAACTCAAGGGAAGGGTAATCGGAATCGCCGCAAATGACGGCAACCGGTTGGATCGCGCGGGTGTTGCAAAGGACCTTGGTTTTGGAATTTCCATAGACCATCAGTACCCGCAGGGCTTCGATCGGCTCCAGGGCAACGACCATGTGGGCACGGCCTGCGGGTATCTGGGGCGACCAGGTGGAGGCGGCCGATATCCTTAAATGACTCATCACCGATCCGCCCCGCTGGGATGCCCCGAAGGTCTCACCGATGGTGATCTGCAATCCCTTGACGGAAAGCATA
>CAMYLH010000662.1 GCA_947259065.1 uncultured Desulfobacterales bacterium | reverse complement strand
CAGGACCTTCCCGGCCTGCGTTGCTTCCTTGATCCCTTTCTCTGACAGGTCTATATCCGTCCAGCCCGTGAAACGGTTCTCCTTGTTCCAAATGCTCTACCGTGTTTAAGGAGTGCTAATTTTGTCATTAATGTACCTCCATTATATGGCATAGCCAATCCCACGTACCCGGGATGTCATCTTCTCTCTCTTTTTTAGCTAAAGTCCATCGCCAGATAGGGACGTTATCTCAACCCGAATACGGCTATATTTTATCACCGGCCAGGATGAATCTACTTGAGGATATTGGAATTTTGTTCCAATCGCGCAACTTCTTTTTCCAGGCTTTCAACTCGTTCCAAAAGGGTGAGTATGACGCCGATACCGGACCAGTTTACCCCCAAATCTTTTCGTATACGCATAATTTTCCAAATTATAGGAACCGTAGCTTCAAAGAAAAGAGGTTGCGGATCCGTTATAGAAGGTTCGATTAGCCCCCAATCGACCATTAATTTGATCATATCGACGTGCTGTTTGGATAACCTCGCCAGCTCATCTATCGAAACAAGCTCGGAAGATGTCGGGTAATGTTCATGTTGGTAATGAATAATATGATAATAATTTCTCGTCATCTGTAATCTCCATTAGGAATCACGCGGATTGAAATCAGATATTTTGGATAGTTCGACAAACAACTCCATTTGTTTTTGGGTCAATGTCTGCGGCATCACAATGGTAATGCATGCATAAAGATCACCATGGCCATTCATTTTTTTAGGCATGCCTTTCCCCTTGATACGCATTTTTTTGCCTGATTGGATACCAGCCGGGATTTTCAGATGTATCTCCCCATCCAGCAGCCGAACGATTACTGTGGACCCAAGTGCAGCCTCCCAAGGCGTAATCGGTACATCCATGTTCAGATTATGCCCGACTGCTTTAAATCGGGGATGGGGAATAAAATTGACCTTTAGGTACAAATCACCGGGAGGTCCGCTGCTCACACCGGGGCCTCCCTTTCCGGCCATACGGATTCTAGTACCGTCGTTAATTCCCTTTGGAATTTTAACCTGGTAGTTCCGAGTCACCGGCGTCACCTGTCCTTCAGCATCGATTTCGAAACTCTGCAGACTGATACTTTTAGTCGCACCCGAATAGGCTTCTTCCAAACTAATTTCTATTTTTGCTTCATGATCTTGCCCGCGCAAATTCCAACTTCCATATGCAAAATCATTTGACTGTCCTTGTTGCCCGGTGTTAGCTCTAAATAAAGCTTCAAAAAAATCACTGAACCCTTTGCTATTAGTAAATTCTCCCTGATCAGATTCTGTATCAAAATGTTGATGTTTCCATTCAGGCGGCGGCTTGAAATCCTGTCCATTTTTCCATTCATCTCCCAATTGATCATAAAGCTTGCGCTTATCAGGATCCTTCAGCACCTCATAGGCTTCGGTAACTTTTTTGAAATTTTCTTCAGCTGTTTTTTCTTTGTTAATATCCGGATGATATTTTCGAGCCAATTTCCGGTAGGCTTTTTTGATATCCTTTGCTGTTGCATTTCGCTCAAGCCCAAACATTTTATAGTAATCTTGATATTTTGTAGCCATAACCCATTCCGTTTTCTCTCATACATTAAACAATGTGGTACCCACCCCTTTTAATTCAATTACCGCCTGTTTTACTCGCTCCGCCATAGAGTTTTCCGATAGCGCCAGGTAGGTACAAGGATCATAGGCGGCAACCGCCGCATCAAGGGCCTGTAACGCTTCCGCTTCCGTCAACAGCGGATACTCACCAATAAAAAATGGCTTCAGATCCATGCTGCCCACCACCCAAACGGGCGAGAGCACCTCCTGACGGGGCCCGTCCCAGACCTGAATCTCACCATCTACGAGATAACCGGTCTGAATGCAGGGGATATCCTTTAAAACGGTTTGCGGTATATCGGTGGTTCGCGGAAACAGGTTTTGGTTTTTAATCAAATTGTCTTGCTCCATTTCAATATCTCTTTTTGTCAATCATTGGTTTTCATGCGAATGCTCAACAACGGAATGGGGCACCGGCGAAACATTTTCTCGGCGGTGGAGCCGAAAAGAACGTCAGCCAAATCGGTCCGGCCTTTTGTCCCCATGACGAGAATGTCCGCCTTTTCTTCCTTGATTGTAGCCAGAATCTCCCGGAACGGGACGCCGGTCCTGAAAACCGTCCTGTACAGAGCCGGATCGCGTTTGGAGGCGGCAAGGACCTTTGCGATCTCTTCGGATCGATATTCCCTGGTTTCACTGACATATTTGCTTACGGTGATTTTATCAGTATGTTGTGTAACTTTTTTGATCATGTCCAGATCCCGCTGGTTGATGACGTTGACGATAACCAGCTCGGCGTTCACACTTTCGGCCATTGCAGCGGCATACTCGACCGCCTGGATCGAGTAGTTTGACAAATCGCAGGCCACGAGAATTTTGTTGACTTTTTTCATGATATTTCTCCTTTTATGTTTGTAATTGTGAATAACCGGTATTCTTATTTTCCATCAACATCATGGCCTATTCTCTCCGAAAAAATTACAAAAAGAAGAGCTACTCCTTAAAATAAAAAAACCGGCA
>CAMYLH010000661.1 GCA_947259065.1 uncultured Desulfobacterales bacterium | reverse complement strand
GACCGGCTCATTGCGCTGGTTCGGATCGGGGCCTAACACCGGGCTGTCAGTTTCAACGAGCAATTGAGAGAGCGGGATTTTTTTGACAAGCTTTTGCTTTTGCCGGGAGCGGATCACCGAGGGTGGTATGGAAAAAAAGTAGCCGGCCTCGAGGGCCGGCAGAGCTGCGGTGGCCTTACCGTCGAAGGCATGCATCTGAACTTTGGCGGCATTGCATTCAAGCAGCAGGGTGACGGCATGTCGGCCGGCTGATCTGGAATGAATGTTGAGCGGCAGATCCAATTCTTTTGCCAGGTTGATAAACCCTTTAAAGATATCTTTTTGAAGTTCTCTATCGGATTCTTCCTTCACGATCCAGAAGTCCAGACCGACCTCTCCGACAGCGACGAGTCTGGCACGCTCTGTGCGGATAAACCCATACATCTCTTCGGCTTTTGCTTCATCAAGAATCGTTGGGTACAACCCGGCAGCCGGGCGCAGTATCGAATGTTTTACAGCAAGTTTAATGTTTTTTTGGGCATCGAAAAGATTTTCTCCCACGGCGATTACCGCTGTGATACCGGCATCTCCGGCTCTTTGCAGCACATCACTGCGATCCTCGTCGAACACCGGATCACAAATGTGAGCGTGGGTATCGGTAATTTGCAGCATTGGCATTGTTGCTCTTTTTTAAGGTACAGAATATCCATTTACCAATGTTAAAAGACTAAACCCAGACAAACCGGAAATAACAAACTACATATGGTCAGATAAAACCCGATAAGCGCCTAGTTAAAGTCCATCAGCATGAGCTCCCCGGTCAGCTGGCACATGGCGGCCACCTGGGTGACAAAATGATTTTTATCGAACTCATCCAGACGTCCGGTGGTCGACCAGTAGGCGCCTTGGATACCCATGGTGGCATACGCCGGCAAATCCCATTCCAGAGCGATTTTTCCCATGCCGTACCAGACTCCCTGGGGACCGTTGTGGATACCGGGTCTTTCGACACTTTGCACCATTACGCGGGACCACCTATTATCTTTTACCGCCTGTATGGCCTTGTCGATCAGGATCTGGTTATTGCGCGTCCAGAGAAAAGAAGGTTCGATGTTTCCGGTGGGCGCAAACGCCCTGCCGACTTCCCTGAACTCCATCTGGCCCAGATGCTCCATGGCGATGAGTGCCACAATGGATTCCTTATCCGCGGGATGTTTTGTAAACCAATCCTGTTTGGTATAGCCGCGTTCCATTCCCGGCATGTAATGCCGATTGTCCAGGAAGATCATCAACGTTCTGGGTCGCGCCGATTTGGGAAAATGGGAAAAATAAGACACAATCCCCAGCAAACCGAATGCCCCGTTATCCTGGGAAATGGATGGTCCGTCCGTGTGGGTTATCAGGATGATTTTCTCGTCCCGGGCAGTACCGTAATTTTTGCCGGGCAGGTAGCCGATTAGCTGGTAGGTCTCTGTGGGCTCAACTTTAGCGACTAGTTTCAGGGTAGCCACCCTACCCAGCTTGGCATCTGCAATGACCTTAGAACCGGCATTACGGTCAAGATACAGGGTGGGATTATCGAACATTTTGAGGACCGGAAAGGTATACAGGCCTGCCAGGCGATCGTACCCCATGTCAAAAATTAGAATACCGCCGGCGGCCTTACTCTTAGCCAGAATCGTATTGATTTTGATTGTCTGACGTAGTTGCCACCACACATCATAGGCTACCGAGGAGCTCCTGGATACCTTGGTAAACATGGGTGGGAAAGTCTCCGGATCGGACAGATATTCGTAATCATTTAAAGTGAACCATTTCTGATAATCTTCTTTTAACGGAGGGTTCGGATGCGGTGCAACCTGAACCACCACCATTTTGCCCGCATATGTTGCCATCTCAGCCTCGGGGTCGAACAACCTCAGCTCGGCAGTGATGCCTTCTGGCCCGGTAGTTCCCGAGTAGGCCCCGTAATGCGCAACCTTCACCGGCCGGCCGTCGGATTTCAGTGACCAGTTGCTGTCATCCGGCCAATCTGTGGTATACCAGCGGTTATAAGTCCATTTATTATGGTTAAGATCTTTGACGCCAAGCGCTTTTAATTTCTTTTTCGTAAAAGAGAGAAATTTATGCCAGGATTTATTTCCTGAATACGTTGGACCAAATTGATCTTTATATTGATGCCAGGATAGGGCTTGCGCTGTGGTGATTAAATAATCAGGATTAACGGTGGTGAGATATTTTTGATAGTCAGGCGGTTGCATGATGTCGCTGTTTTCAGCCAAACATGCGGTTAGCAACCAAACGACGAAGATGACGGCAGTTGTTTTAATCATCGATTCTACATCCTTCACTGCGGGTTAGGATATTCTTCATCCAACGCACCCTGAAACCCTCTATGCACGTTTCCGCCTTGTTCACACGGTTCCGGTGCGAAGTCGAAATTAGCCATCCAGTCGGCAAAAATATAGCCGACGTTCGAATCGCCGTCTCTGAGTCTGGCTTCGGACCCTCTGAATGCTACAACTGCATATTTTTCGTTGCTGACAAGGTGACACGGGTTCGCTTTGCCATCGAAATACTCAACTTCCTGAAAGCCTGCGTTTTGTTC
>CAMYLH010000660.1 GCA_947259065.1 uncultured Desulfobacterales bacterium | reverse complement strand
TTTGACACGATCATATCAAACTCGGATTTTTCCGGATTTAACGGAGTCAGCCAATCACCGACAAAATAATGGACCCGCCCGGAAAAACCGTGTCGCGCGACGTTTCTGCCTGCCAGCTCTGCGGCCTTATTAAAATAATCTGAAGCAAAATATACATGCCGGGGCTGTTGCGACACCAGAGCAAGCACAATAGCCCCCGATCCAGTCCCGAGGTCGAGAATGCGCTGTGATTGTGAAGCGGGGATTTTTGATATAAGATTCAGGGCTACTTCCACCAGACACTCGGTTTCCGGCCTCGGTATCAGAACATCTTGTGTGATGGTAAGGTCCAAGGACCAGAACTCTTTAGCGCCAAGGATATAAGCAACCGGTTCGCGCCTGATTCTGCGCTTAATCAGCATTTTGAAGGTGTTCAGTTCTTCAGCAACCAGCGGTTGGTCGTAATTCAAATACAGATCAATCCGATTGACCTTCAAGGCATGGGCCAGCAGTATTTCGCCGGTTGCCCTGGGACTGTCAATATCATGGGTCTTTAAATATGAAGTCGCCCAGCGGATAAGCTTGATGATCGTCCATTGGGCCTTGTCGGAGGCGGTGATTTTTTTTTCTGGCATTGTTTGACACATTTAGTCGAACAATCGGCATGTAAGGAGTTAAGCTTTTTCCGAGACTACGCTGGGAGAAAGTGGCTCCTGCGGGGTAGCCAGCACGTTGATTATTTATGCAGGTTTCAGGTGTCGGGTGTCAGGTTTCAGTATCTAACCTTTCTTTTCCTGACACCCGAACACTTCATTTTCCGACAACATGTTCTCAGGTAAAACCCGATAAGGGCCTCATTACAAGTGTCGGCAATAAGAAACACAAAGGCTGACAACTGGATGTTTAAATCTCATCCGCATTCTGTAAGGCCTGGGTCTGATAATGAGTTGCCAGGCTGTCGATGAGTTCGTTAATATTGCCCTGCAGAATATGTTCCAACTTGTAAAGCGTAAGTCCGATCCGATGGTCGGTCACCCTCCCCTGGGGATAGTTGTAAGTTCTGATTCTGCCGCTTCTGTCCCCCGTGCCCACCTGGCTCTTGCGCTCTTCGGATCGCTTTTCGTTCTGTTCCAGGATCATTTGATCCAGCAATCTCGCCCTCAGAACCTTCATGGCCTTTAATTTGTTTTTAAGTTGTGATTTCTCGTCCTGGCAGGTAACCACCAGGCCGGAGGGCAGATGCGTAATGCGCACGGCTGAATCGGTGGTATTCACGCTCTGCCCCCCCGGACCGGTGGATCGGTAAACATCGATCTTGAGTTCGGATGAATCAATTTCAACGTCGACCTCATCCGCCTCGGGCAGGACAGCCACCGTCACCGCGGAGGTGTGAACACGTCCCTGGGCTTCCGTGGTAGGCACCCGCTGCACCCGATGGGTGCCGCTTTCATACTTAAATACGCTGTAAGCCCCATTGCCCTGAATCATGGCGATAATTTCTTTCAAGCCGCCCACACCGGTGGGATGGTGGGTTATGACATCTATTTTCCAGTTACGGCTTTCAGCATAGCGGCTGTACATCCGAAAAAGATCGCCGGCAAACAATGCTGCTTCTTCGCCGCCGGTACCTGCCCGGATCTCGAAGATGACGTTTTTTTCATCGTTGGGATCTTTGGGCAGCAATAACTCTTTTAGTTGGGATTCAAGATCTTCCTTTTCCCGGTTCAGTATCTCAATCTCATCCCGTGCCAGATCTTTTATCTCAGGATCAGCGTCCTTTAACAGATCCTGGCTCTCATCAAGGCCGTTCAGGGTTCGCTTGTATTGGCGGTAGACGGTTACGATCTTGTTTAATTCGGCATGCTCGCGCACATAGGTCTGGTAAACGCTGCGATCATTAACAATTTTCGGATCGCTCAAATGTTTTTCGATCTCAATGAAGCGCTCTTCAACCCCTAATAATTTGTCAAACATTGGTCCTGGTATCCACTTATGGATTTACCCGGCAAGCCGACGGCCGAGACCCCCGGGTTGCCGGCGCTTAAACGATATTTTTTGACGGTTCTGATTAACTATTGCGGGAGAGGAATCCGGCTGATTTAACCGCTCAACAGCAATACAATGACTTTATGACAGTCTATTTCTTTTATCAGATGCAGCTGGCAAGCCGGATGTTTTCTCAGCAAAGCGAGGTGACAGGCGGGATAAATCTAAGTGGGTTTGGTTTGGTTTTGAAACTTTTCATATTTTTTCCGGAAACGTTCAATACGACCCGCTGTGTCAATCAGTTTCTGTTTGCCAGTAAAAAAAGGATGGCATTTGGAGCATATTTCAACGCGGATATTGGACTTGGTCGAACCGACCTCTATCTCGTTGCCACATGCACATCGGATGCCGGTATCAGCGTAATCAGGATGAATGCCGCTTTTCATGGTATTTTCAACCCCCTAAAATTAAATGTCTCGGAATGTCTGCCCCGCCATGGCGGGTAAAAAAAGCAATTCCTCGGGGCTTCCGAATTTACCCCGAGGATGAAATCATAGAATCGTGATCTATTTATAGCGAAAAAGAGAATATGTCAATTACGATATTCACAAAAGTCTAAAGTGA
>CAMYLH010000659.1 GCA_947259065.1 uncultured Desulfobacterales bacterium | reverse complement strand
TTTTGTTGGGTTTCGCTGATAGCACAAAAATGGCTGGCAGGTAGGTTGGGTTGAGGCACGAAACCCAACAAATGATCTCGAGATGCTCTACCCTGTATACCTATGAATAAGCAGTGGTCGGTGTTAGGACCAACTCTCATCATTTCATGTTGAGGTCGGCAGGTCGCTCCGCTTTATGCCTTTTTACCAAAGGCACGCGATGCCAGGGCACGATTGCGAGGTCTTAAGGTGTTATCCGCCATTTCCTTTTCAATCACCTGCTGAAACAGCTTGAACATCTTCATTTCCTGGGATTCATCTGCGTAAAATGTATCCCAGGCGTCATAAAACAGCTGCTGCAGTTTTTCGGCCGACATCTGTTTTGGGTGATAGACGACCTTGTCGGCGGAATAATCATTCCAGTCATAAGAAAAAATCCGATTTTGCGCTTTAAGCTCATCATAGGCTTTGGTGTGAGGGAAAGGTGTCAACACGGTAAATTCGGCCATATCCAGTTCGATTTCTAGCAGAAAATCAATCAGACCTTTGATATAGTCTTCGGTATGATGGTCCAGCCCGAGAAGAATGGTGCCTTCTACCCCGATGCCGTGATCATGGTAGCGCTTGATCCTTTCACGGATTAAATTCGAGGTGTCAAAAACAGCCTGGTACACATACCAGGCGCCGGCCTGGGCTGCCAGATCGAGTACTTCCGGCTTATCCTCTATGGGATGGCAGCACCATTTTTTCTTCAAAGGAATCATTTCGCGAAACAATTCCAACTCCCATTGGGTATCCTGGGCCAGGGAGTTGTCGACGATAAACAAACGATTGTTGTCGATGCCGGCCATCTCTTCAATGGCCTTTTCAATGGGCCGCGGTCTGAATTGTTTCCCGCCCAGATAGGCCACGGCACAGGGATAGCAATGAAAACGGCAGCCTCGCGAGGCATGCACCAGATCCACCATTTGGATGCCTCTGTAGTTATAGAGATCTCTTTTGAGAATATTGCGTCGTGCGCTGCCAATGGTTTCAATCGGCGGCCGGTCCTCCAGAAAGTGATAAATTTTTTGAAGCCGACCAGCTTTAAAATCTGCCAGGACCTGCTCCATTTTTCCCTCGGCTTCCCCGATAAAGACGGCGTCCGCATGGTTCATCGTTTCTTCTGCATGCAGCATGGTGGATATACCGCCGAAGATCACTTTGACACCTTTGCTACGATACATGTCGGCAATTTCCCAGCCGCGTTTGACCTGCACGGTCAGCATCATGGATATCGCGACCAAATCGACGGGATCATCAAAATTGATCGTTTCCAGATTTTCATCGATAAATGTCACCTCAACGTCATCGGGCAATGCCGCCGCAAAAACAACCGGCCCATGGGGTGGTAAATGGAATTCGGTCTGTCGGTCAAGTTTGGGCCATTTTGGATATATCAGTCTAAGTTTCATAAGAAATCCTTATGGGTGAAATTCAAGATTGGTGGTGATGAAACGCTTACTTTCCAGGTTTCAGGTGTTCCACCGTGGCGGACCGCTGGCCAAAAAACGGTCGGTCTAATCGAAAAATAAACCGTGCCCATTTGGCGCAGTTTCATATGAAACTTCGTATGAGATTCCGCCGGGCCTGAAAAGCGAACCACAGAACATCCTAGGATGGTTTCGCTATCCATGAATTACATCCGTCAGTCTAGTTTTACTTTGTTAAAGGAACAGCTTCCACCAGATCCATGATCAGGGTATAGCCCGCGACATCATGCGCCTTTAATTCCAGTCGGTCAGGAAAATAAGGTCCATCGCCGTCAAATTCCTGTTTGGTGAAAAAAGCATCGACCGAGCGACTTAACCGCTGTTGGGCAGTGTATTGTCTGATGTGCCAGGTGTGATCGGCCTCGATCACAAGGTCAACGATTCGTCCGTCCGGATTCAGATAACGACAAACGGATGCGCCGTCCGGGTCGATGCCGGTTTCCACCAAGGGGCCATCAGGCATAAAAAATGTCAGCTGTATATCGCTGATAAGGCCGGCGGCAAAATCCTCATTGTCAAATGGTGCAACCGCCCGGTTGATGACCAGTCGTTGATCAAACTGTGCATCAAAAACCACCAGCCCCTCCATCGTCATGAGAACACAATGGGCGCTTTTATCCTGCGAAGATATGATGGTCGCGCCCATGACCAAACCCCTGTGCCCGCCCGGCATCACGGCTTCAATCGAATGCACCAACTGCCATTTGCCGCTGGGAAACAGTCGAAGGCATGTTTGCGGCAATTCCTCCCGGACCGTACGATCTTCAGGCTGCAAGCTCGGCAGCGTGCTGCATGAAATCAGGATACTCGCGACACACAACGATAGACACAAAGATTTCATGAAATTTTCCGGAAAATGGAATCCTGCAAGGGTTGGTTGAGAATAGCGTTTTTAAATTCAAATCGGGTATATGAATTCTCGCCTTCGTAGATCATCACCGCTTTTATAATTCCGGGGCGGTCGGAAAGAATGAGTTCGATGCGTTGAATCATGCTGGCAAGGCCTTTTTCTTTGGGCCGCAGTACGATTTTGCGGCCGGGCTCCAGACTTGCGCTAAAGGCTGGATTTTCTTCAAAGC
>CAMYLH010000658.1 GCA_947259065.1 uncultured Desulfobacterales bacterium | reverse complement strand
GTCCGTTATTATAGCTAATATCATAAGTGAAGACATTAATTTTTGTGCTTTTTGCGCCCTTTTGCGGCCATATCAAGTTTAAACTTCATATTCCTTGCGAACCCGAAATATCCATTGATACGCCAGACCATGGGCAAGGTCGCGACCCTCGAACCAGCCTTCGGCATCGCTGAACCTGACCTTTTTTGATGAGAATAACCGAGTGTTTACTTATTGAGGTTCAATCCTTAAGTTGTTTTTAGACCCGACCGAGAGCTAAAAATTACAATAGTTTAGACAGCATACGGGGATAATTTTCAACGTTTAAAAAGGATGTTGCTAAAAAAGCATCGGGCTTTGTCAAATCGTTATCAAATTGTGATCAAATCGTTATAACTTTTGGCGGATGGTGCTTATATTTGAGGACAGCAGACTAGATCGAGGATTACCAACCGGGAAAAATTTTTTGAACACAAAAATACCTCAAACACCAGGAGGGATTGACATGAAAACAATCATCCTTATTGGATTAGTATTAACTTGTATGGTTATTTTAGTAGGATTTCAAAAATCAAACAATCTGCAGGGAAAAATGGATACAACCATGGATAAGAATCAGAAAAACCTGTCTGAGGCCACCTTTGCCGGCGGTTGTTTTTGGTGTACGGAGTCGGATTTTGAAAAATTTGACGGTGTTGTTGAAGCCATATCCGGTTATGCCGGCGGACAGACCCAAAATCCGACCTACCAGGAAGTATCGGCCGGGGGAACCGGGCATACTGAAGCGGTGCGCGTCCTTTATGATCCGCAAAAGATTACCTATACTGAATTGCTCGAAATATTCTGGCAGCACATGGACCCGACCGATCCCGACGGGCAATTTGTCGACCGGGGCTCCCAGTATCGGCCGGCGATATTTTATCATGATGAAGAGCAAAAACGTCTGGCTGAGGAATCCATAAAAAAACTTGAATCATCCGGCCGGTTTAACAAATCCATCGCAACCGAAATCGTCCCGATCTCTGAATTTTACGAGGCTGAGGACTATCACCAGGATTATTATAAGAAAAATCCGCTGCGCTATAAATTTTACCGGTTCAACTCCGGCCGGGATCAGTTTCTGAAAAAAACATGGGGCGACACGGTGCAACCGGCGGCCGCAGGGGACACCCAAGCAGCCTACTCAAAACCTGACGATGGCGTACTGAAAGCGAAACTAACGCCGCTGCAGTATAAAGTCACCCAGAAAGAAGGCACTGAACCGCCCTTTAGAAATGAATACTGGGACAATAAAAAAGAAGGTATCTACGTGGACATCGTATCCGGCGAGCCTCTTTTCAGCTCCCGTGACAAATTTGTTTCCGGCACCGGTTGGCCCAGCTTCACCCGGCCGCTTGAGCCGGACAATATCCAGGAAAAAGAGGATCGCAGCCTTTTTGGGGTTCGCACCGAAGTGAGAAGCAAACATGGTGAATCTCATCTCGGACATCTTTTTCCCGATGGGCCGGCGCCCACTGGTCTGAGATACTGCATCAACTCCGCCTCCTTGAAGTTCATCCCCAAAGAAGATCTGCAAAAAGAGGGGTATGACGAGTATATGCGTCTTTTTGAAACCTCAAAGGCGGCCAATTAAACAATTGAAATATTTTGTGGGATTCCGCCGTACCAAAGCCCGCCTGGGCAAAGACGGGCCGGCTGCGGCGCAATCCCGCCTTATTCCAATTTCTGATTTTAAATACTCAAAAAACAGCATCCCCACCATGGCCAGGCATTCCATGTCCAGAAATTTCTCGGCGCGCTTTTCAAATAATACCGAACACTGGGCGGGAAACTCTTCATCTTTATCATTGAACAATAGCAAGACCGGCACTTTGGGCAAAGCATTAAACTGCATCGCAAGGTCATATGAGAATTGATCCGCAGGCGGGCGCCCACCGATTTTTTTGCTTGCGGTTTCAAGTTCTGCCGGCCGCCCGCAGAACGTTTCAGCAATCGGATGGGTAACTGTATTATAAAAGGCCTGGATCAGGGGAGCAGCATCCTTAAAGTCTTTGTACGACCTCCAGTTCCCCCCCATAGGTTCAATCATCGGACACATCAACAGATATTTACACAAAATGACGCTAACGGAAAGATGGGGTTGCCGGTTTAACGGATCTGTAATGCCTTTGGCAGATATCCTGTAGGGTTTGTCGAAAAACGGGATGATGACGGTTTGACCGTCTAATTGTATGCCAAGCTTATCTGCCAGGAATGGGAAATCAAGTTCGGCGATGCGGGACAGATAATCTTTGTAGGTTTGTTCGTACACGTGTATTTTTTCCATAAACCGGAAACGACCCCATGCCCTTCACCGGAGGCGGGACGGCAAAAAATTTGAACCCGCCATCGGGCAACGCATCCAGATGGCAGAGGTGCTCGACAATCGGAATTCCGCCACCGAGCAGGATGGTATGCACCGGACGGGTTCCGTCCGTATTGTCGTCGATGTTGAGCGAATCTATGCCCACCAGGGCTGAGCCTCCTAATTTTAAGTATTCGGCAGACTCCCGGGTTAAATAGGGGTGATCTTTGAAATACAGTTCGGTGCCCCAGTATCGATCCCAGCCGGTATGGATCAGAATGGCTTTGCCTTTCAGGTCTTTACCTTTGAAAAGATCCGGCGAAATCGCACGGGTGGCCGGATCCGCATGTAGCAATACCCCGTCAAGGTTGGCCACCAAAGCAGTGTCAAGCTGTGACAGATCTTTGCCATCTTTATATCGATGAAACGGGGCATCAATATAAGTGCCGGTATTTGCGACCATTTCGATTTTTCCAATCTGAAAAGTAGTCCCTTCGGCGTAATGATGTTTGGAATCCTCGCGGCTCAGGTGTTCCTGGATCTTCGGTCCGGGGAGGCCCGTGTACGTGATCATGCCGTCTTTGATAATATGGCTGAGATCAATGAATTTTGACACATGGCACTCCTTTGGGTTTCAAGAGATGATTTTCTGCATTAATACCTGTAAATCTAAGACCCTTTCTTAAATTTACATGTATTTTTATAACTTAATTTTTGCTATTTAAACCGCTTCCCCCAAGTGACAGAATCGTTCTAATTCTGCTTAAGTCTTATATACCGGAAATCTCCGGCACAAATCGGCAATCTTGAGGGATACATTCTCAAGAACATCCTGATGTTTGTTATTTAACATCGCGGTATCCATCAAATTCACAATTTGTGCAACCTCTTGCGCAGCCATCCCTCTTGTGGTGATACCCGGGCTGCCGATTCTGATGCCGCTGGTGATATCCGGTTTCTGGGGATCACCCGGAATGACATTGCGGTTGACAATGATTCCGACCGACTCCAATGTTTTTTCAGCCACCACTCCGGTCAGGTCTTTTGACCTTAAATCCACCAGTACCAGGTGGTTGTCGGTTCCCCCCGTAACCGTTCGATATCCTTTCTTTTCAAATCCGGCTGCAAACGCGGCTGCATTTTCCAATGTCTTTTTTTGCCGCTCTTTAAATGCCGGTTCCAGGGCCAGTTGGAAACACACCGCCTTTGCGGCCAGCAGATTGAGGGAGGGCGTGCCCTGGGCCCCGGGGAAAACGGTTTTGCTGATTTTTTGGGCATGCTCCTGACGGCACAATATTACTCCGCCCCGTCCGCCGTTAAGCGTTTTGTAAGTGGTGAAAGTGACAAAATCAGCATGCGGAACCGGACCGGGTATTACGCCGGCTGCCACCAGCCCTGCAATATGGGCCATGTCCACCATGAAATAGGCTGAAACACTGCGGGCAATTTCCGCCATTTTTTCGTAGTCGATCAACCGGGGATAGGAGCTGGCACCCGCCACTATCATCCGGGGGTTGAATGAGTGTGCTAATTCTTTGACTTCGTCGTAATCAATTCGTTCGGTTTTAAGATTCAAGCCGTAATGTTTAAAATTAAAGCAGCGGCTGGTGATGGATGACGGATCGCCATGGGAGAGGTGTCCGCCATGGGACAACTTCATTGTCAGGATTCTGTCACCAACATCAAGAACCGAGAAATAAACCGCCAGATTCGCCGAAACACCGCTGTGAGGTTGAAGATTTGCATGCTCCGCGCCGAATAAACGTTTTGCCCTTGCTATTGCCAGGCTTTCCAGCTCGTCAGCATGGATACAACCTGCATGAAAGCGTCTGCCCGGATACCCTTCTGCCGCTTTGGTGCTGAAAATGGACCCCTGGGCTTCAAAAATCGACCGGGGAGCATGGTTCTCAGCCGCAATAAGATCCAGGGTGTTTTCGATTCTTGATTCTTCCTGTCGAATTATGCGGGCCACGAATTATGCGGGCCACCGCGGGATCATGGACGGGTAAATATTGCATTGCATGACCTTTCGCAAAGGAAAACTTTTCTAAATGGTTGAATAGAAGTGTTAAAAAAAGACAGGGCAAGACAGAGATTTTATACAATGCAGACGATGGTTTGTAAATAAAGATGTAATGGTTATTATGGTAATTGCGTCTTAATAATTAGACCGGCTGTGAAATTTCAGCCCCTAAGACACAAAGACACTAAAGAAAAGAAATATCGGTTTAACGTGCGCTTGCATAGGTCGAACGGTTCAGGCTTCCATTCAATCAGCGACCACCAGCGGTGCCTGGGGTATGAGGAAGGCCCCTGGAAGGGGCCAAAGCCAAGCTCTGCTGGTGTTCGCTGATTTGGATTGGCGTGTACGGCCCCAGATTTCATTCAGGAGGTAAGACGATATGAAAAAGAAACTTGTAACTTTTACAATACCGATATTAATCATTTGTCTTGGGTTTGTTCTACACTCTCTGCGTGCCCAGGAAAGTACCCGCGTCAAAGCGGTCTCGGCCAAAGAGGCGGCAGATCTAATTGAAAAACACAAGGTGGATAACGACTTTGCCATTCTTGACATTCGGACCCCGGGTGAATTTCAATCCGGTCATCTTGCCAATTCCATTCTAATTGATTTTTACTCGAAAACCTTTGCTGACCAATTAAGCCGTTTGGATAAGGATAAAACATTTCTAATTTATTGCCGCTCCGGAAACCGATCAACCAGGTCGCTCGAAATATTTAAGAAACTGAAATTTCAAAACGTCTATCATATGTCATACGGTATCAGAGCCTGGAAATCCGAGGGCTTTTCAGTCGTAAAGTAGCCCAGCACTGCTTTTTCTAAGTGGTCATCAGGTGAATTTAGAAAGTCGAGGTGTATCCAATGAATTTGCGCCCACAAGGCAAATTGAAACTGTCCATATATGCAGTCATTCTATTGATGGGGATTTGGGTCCTATGGCCTAATGGGATGTACAATTTGTTTGATGTCAGTGACCCAATCGGATTGCAGGCTGCGTCAGCAGACATGCAGTATGGCATCCTTGGCCGGCAGGCCCCTGAGCTAAATCTGACTACCTGGATTGATGGCGATGGAAAGCCGATGGATCCGGTCAAATTAAAAGATTACCGTGGCAAGGTGATTTTTCTGTATTTTTTCCAGGACTGGTGACCGGGATGTCGCCGGGTGGGGTTCCCAACCCTTCAAAAATTGACGCAGACTTTTAAAAATGTAGATCAGGTTAAATTTTTCGCGGTGCAAACGGTGTTTGAAGGTTATAACTTCAACTCCCAGGACAAACTGCGCAAAAACCAGCTTGAGTGGGACTTGAAAATTCCCATGGCGCATGCGGCCGGAAATCCAAAAAACCATGAAATCCCTGTGATAATGAGAAAATACCGCTCCGGCGGTACGCCCTGGAAGGTTATTATCGATCCTCAAGGTAAAGTCGCGTACAACCATTTTCACATTGAACCGCCAAAGGCTGTAGCACTCATCGAGCGGTTGCTGCCCAAAGATAAGGATAGCGAAGGAAAAATCTCCCTTTACGCTGGTGATTCTCATGACTGGTCATGAAAAAAATTTTACTCTGGCCAAATTAAGCGGCACTTTAGTCGATCAGGCACTCTTCAAGCCTTTCAGTTTGCAGGAAATTGCGGAAAAGATACAAAGCGTTCAGTACCGGCAATATGCAGTGAATCTGACAAACCAACACATATGATGTGTTGCTCGGTATGTTTAAGAAAAAATTAGGATCTCACGAATTAATTCTGGCACTCTTTAACTTCCGGCCCGAACGGTCTAAAAACGATTAACAACTGGGGCAGCAGCGTCAGGGAGGCAATTAAGGCGATCAGCATGGCCAATCCTGTGAGCAAACCAAAATATATGGTGGGAAGAAAATTGGACAGGGCCAGGATTGAGAACCCGATAATTACCGTCACCGATGTGTAATAAATGGCATAGCCGATGCTGTTGTGACAGCGAAAAATCGTTTTA
>CAMYLH010000657.1 GCA_947259065.1 uncultured Desulfobacterales bacterium | reverse complement strand
GAGGGGTATAGACATGAACCATCAGAAATTCGATACGGTTGTGGTAGGCTCCGGTACTTCCGCCTACTATGCAGTTGACACACTTAACAAGGCCGGCCAAAAGGTTGCCATAGTTGACGAGCGTCCCTACGGAGGAACCTGCGCTTTGCGGGGCTGCCAGCCTAAGAAATATCTGGTGAGCAACGCCGAGGCGGTGGCCATGGCGAGTCATCTCGTTGGCCGGGGGATCGTGGCTAAGCCGAAAACTGACTGGCAGTCCCTTCAGATACTCAAGAATGCATTCCTTGACGGACGATCCGATGCCGAAGTCAAGAACTGGCAGCGAGCGGGAGTAACTACCTTTCACGGTCGAGCCGTCATGACCGGTGAGGATGAGGTTACCGTCGGCCGCGATCGGCTGAAAGCACAGCACATCCTTCTGGCGACCGGTGCCACGCCTCGACGTTCCAATATCCCGGGCGCCGAGCACGTGTGCGATAGCGAGCATTTCCTAAATCTGCCCGACCTTCCGAATCGAATCGTGTTCATTGGTGGCGGTTATATTTCTTTCGAATTCGCTCACATAGCGAGTCGTGCCGGCGCGGAGATGGTTACCATTCTGCATCGCTCATCCCGACCATTGAAAGCCTTCGATCAGGATATCGTGAAAAACGTGCTTAAAGCCGGCGAAGCAGATGGAATCAGGGTCGTGCTTAATGAATCGCCTATATCAGTTGAATCCGCAGGAAACGAATTGATCCTTCGAGGTTCGAAGAATGCGGTTTACAATGCAGATCTAATCATCGAGGCGACAGGGCGGATTCCCAACCTGAGCGTATTAGAAGGCGACTGCGGCAACGTTGAGTATTCGTTGCGTGGGGTTATTGTGAACGAATTCCTCCAAAACGTTTCCAATCCAAGGGTCTATGCCGTCGGCGACTGCGCCGCAACCAAGTATATGCTGGCTCCCGTGGCCGATGAGGAAGGCAAGACGGCCGCCTGCAATATCCTCGAAGACAATATCAAGACGATCGATTATTCCGTAATACCAAGCGTGGTCTTTACTATACCTAGCATCGGATCGGTTGGGTTGACAGAAGAAGAGGCGAAACAAATGAAGCTCGATTTTCGCGTGAACCAGGGCATGACGACCGACTGGCCTTCGTCGAAACGAATCGGTGAAGAACACGGCGCTTACAAAATTCTTATCGACAAGCAATCAGATGAAATTCTGGGGGCGCATATCGCCCGACATAACTCTTCCGAAGCGATTAATGTATTGGCACTTGCAATGAAACACAGGATTAAGGCTTCCGCATTGGCCGAATTCATGTGGTCCTATCCGACCGTTACATCTGATCTGAAGTATATGGTGAAATGAGTGAAAACCGAAAAATGTCATAATTACTGGCAGTTGATTCTATTTCACTTTTTTAACTGACTTTTGGTTTCGTTTGGAACTGTTTGGGAAAGTTTGACATTTTATCGATTTGTTGCATAGTTTTGGTTTGTCGAATTCAAAGAGTTGACCGCTGTCCTTTTTCAATTTTGTTAACCTGGATACGCTGAAGGTATGAGTAAAAGTTCATTTATTTAGCTCTAATGATGACTGCTGTCTAATCTGATTTTATAAATCAAGTCATGATATTCTGCCAAGCGGATTTCGTCCTTTATGGTTTTCATGTCAGGCAATGCTTGATTTTTATTACTCTAAAATCATCTGCGCCCGGCAATACTTGAGATCCGGAAAAAAGGAGTTTGGTTGTAAAACATTTCTACTATCTCATTAAATCCATATGCCAACTGTGTTTGTTTAGCATCGTCTTTTGTGAACCATTTCAATTTCTGACCCTCAGTAAGTTCGATTTCGTCAATATCAAAATCAGCCCTTGCCCAAAAGGTGTATTCGATACGATCTTTAAACTCAATTTTTGAAAACAGTTCAAAATCATCCAGCGTCAAGTTCATTTCCTCTTTCATCTCCCGGATAATACATTTTTCAGGACTCTCAAGTTTTTCGACATGACCCCCTGGAACATCCCACGTGTTTGGGTATGGTATATCGGGTATATTATCCCTAAGAAATAACAGGATCTGTCTCTTATCATTAACAAAAATTATGCTGGCGCCTTTTCGTTTCATCTATTCTACTTCCATCTTTTTTTCTAAATAAACGAATCGGGAATTATCCATTTATTTTATCCCTCAACTTCCCAGATCACTAGTTTCCATTATTTTTTTATTCTCATAATGCAAAAGCCAATTTCTCCATAGACACCGGCTCTATTTTTCTCGATTGATTGAGTTGGTAAACCCAAGCTGTTAGACCTCCTGATACAATGATTAATGCTGCAATCACAACAAATGCCCATTTTCGAGAAACAGCTTTTAAATATCTTTTCTCTCCGAGAACCTTTCCAACATAGCAGTTGCATGCAATTTAGCCTTCCGACCAACGCTCAAAGATATCTTAAACATTTTCAGCTAAAAAAAATTATAGCTTTGTTGGAGAAATCTGTAATTTTGCACTTGAAAAGACAGATAAAATTTGCAATTACCCTTTCATAGTAGAAATCCCTTCACGTATTTATACTTTCTTCGTTTTAGTTCCAAGAAAATGATGAATAA
>CAMYLH010000656.1 GCA_947259065.1 uncultured Desulfobacterales bacterium | reverse complement strand
TGCCCCGCGGCTTGCCGCGGGGCAGTTTATTTATCATTTCTTAAACTCCGGTTTTCTTCTTTCCAAAAACGCAGAGATACCTTCCTTTGCAGCATCGGTGCAGGCGATCTCGCCAAATCCTTTGTAACCGATTTCCAATGCCATGCTTAATTTCTGCGCGGCTGCGCCATCCTGAATCGTTTTAACGGCAATGGATACGGCCTCTTTGCTCAATCCCTGCTTGCCGGCCTTGGGTTCAGCGGGGACTTTGACATTCGGAATCTGAATTTCACCTTCAAGTATTCTGGTAATTTTTCCCTGTAGGCGATTGACTTCATTGATCGCAGCTTCAATCAATGCAGGGTAGTCATCTGCAATTCCGGTGATCATTCCGATGTCGGCGGCCTCGTCGGCCCTCAGTGGTCTAGCCAGACAGATCATTTTATGAAATAACTCCGCGCCTTGTGGCCATTTGCGGTATGGTACGATACATCCGCCGATGCCGGGCAAGATCCCAAGGGAGATTTCAGGAAACTGCAAGGTTGAATTTTTGATTGCGACCATACCGTGACAACGAATGGCAATCTCCAGCCCGCCGCCTAAGGCCATGCCGTTGACGGCTGCCACTACCGGCTTGTCCATTTGGTCCATAAACGTCTGGACTTTGGCGCAATCCCGCGCATACTGAGCGGAAGCATCAGGGTCCCCCAGTATTGAGGGGAATTTACCGATGTCAGCACCAGCCGAAAAGGCAGCTGTGCCGTAGCCGGTAATGACAAATCCCTTCACGCCAGGATCATCGGTAAACTGTTTTAGGACGGCCAGAATTTCATCGGTCATCTCATCATTGAGAGCGTTCATTGCCTGGGGACGGCGGATCGTAATTATTTTAACGCCTTCGCGCTCATCAACCAAGATAAAGCGGTTAAAGCCCTGGTAGGCGGCATATTCCTGCCCGGGCCGGGGGAAGCTCGGTCTTTCTTGCTGAAATCTTTTCATGATGCGTTGGACTTCTTCGGCTCCCAGATCGCGCATGAGATCCAGCGGTCCTTTTTTGAATCCCAAAGCCACCTGGCAGCCGAAGTTCAAATCTGCATGGGTACCGATTCCCCGATCGATAATGTCAAAGGATTGGGAGAACAGGATGCCCAGCAGCCGATCCCGGATTTTATTTTTAATTTCGTCGTCAACCTTTACGGGGCTGCCCGGGCGATGGATCAGCCAGCGATCCACCGAACCTAGTATCGGAGCAGGCTTGTAGTGGTTGCCTTCTTCCATTTGAAGTGAATTGGTTTCAATGATAATCGGATTACCATTGGCCATATTCAAAACAAAAAATGGTCCGGCAAACACAAATTCTTCCGCCACCTTGTCAACCTGGCTGGCGGTGGCATCATCCAGAAGATAGGCCGACTCATTGCACCAGTTGTCAAATATGCGATCCAGGATAAAACAGATGGCATTGTCGCTGATGATAGGGGCTTTACCGGTATTTGCAAAAAACCAGAACAGGTAGTCGAGTACCTGTCGGCTGACACCTTTCCAGGAAATTACTTCCACCGGCAGACTGCGCCATGCCGGGGCAAAAAAATGAGTCACGGTGGTACGTTGGGGGCGGGTCATTTTCAAAAACAATCTATCCGCCGGAATCGAGCTGGTATTGGAAGTGATGATCGTGTCTTGGTCCACGATCTTCTCCACCAGATCAAATATCTTTTGTTTGAGCGGAATGTCTTCAGTGGCGGCCTCGATGACCAGCTTACAATTTTTTATTTGCTCGTAGTCGGTTGTATAAACAATGTTTTGACTGACGGCGGCGGCCTTTTCCGGCTTCATCTTTTTTTTGTCAACGGCCTTTTGGGTGTAGCCGACAATCCTTTGTTCAGCACGCTTTAACGGCTCTTCAACAACATCCAGCAGGAATAGTTTGCAATCCGGCATTGCACTTTTCAGATAATAGCCAGCACGCTTTAACGGCTCTTCAACAACATCCAGCAGGAATAGTTTGCAATCCGGCATTGCACTTTTCAGATAATAGCCGATATCCGGGCCGATGGTGCCTGCGCCGATAACGGCAACTTCATCCGGTAGTGGACGGTCAGGTCGGATGAGCAGAGGATTAAATGCAGAGCTGTAAAGTTTGTTTTCAGTGGCCATGTTGCCGCTCCTTTCTGTTTCATAGGTCTGAAAGTGTGAATGATATAGGATCGATTATTTTCTTGACTAACTTTTGTATACCGTATACAAAATGAAGTCAAGGCAATTTGTGAACGGGGTTTCAGGCCTTAACCAGTTAATTTTACTTGTATTTAAGATTGTAGGAATCTTAAAATTCTAGTGATAATGAGGTATTAACTATTAACAAGGAGGGGCTATGAAAAAAAGAAAGGTTGTTCTAACTGAAGATGAAATGCCACGCCAGTGGTACAACATTCTAGCGGACATCAAAATGAATCCGCCCCTGGGACCGGACGGTAATCCGGTGGGGCCGGAGCAGCTTGCTCCGGTTTTTCCGATGAACCTGATCGAGCAGGAAGTCAGCACGGAAAGATGGATCGACATTCCGGATGGGATTCTGGACGTCCTGAGTATTTGGCGCCCGGCGCCGCTGATTCGGGCTTACAGCCTGGAGAAAGCCTTGGATACCCCTGCAAGAATATATTACAAATATGAAGGTGTCAGCCCTCCCGGCAGCCACAAACCCAATACGGCCGTTGCCCAGGCCTACTACAACAAGGAATTCGGCATTAAAAAACTGACCACTGAAACCGGTGCCGGACAGTGGGGCAGCGCCCTTGCATTTGCCTGTTCTCAGTATGGGCTTGAATGCAAGGTTTATATGGTCAGGATCAGTTTTGACCAAAAACCGTATCGCAAATCCATGATGCAAACCTGGGGGGCCAACTGCATCGCCAGCCCCAGCTCAGAGACCAAAGCCGGCCGTGCCATTCTTGAAAAAGACCCGGATACCCCGGGCAGCCTCGGTATTGCCATCAGTGAAGCCGTTGAAGCGGCCGTCACCGATGAGTCCGGCCAGACCCGCTATTCTTTGGGCAGCGTGCTCAATCATGTCATGCTGCATCAAACCATCATCGGTCTTGAAGCTAAAAAACAAATGGAAAAAATCGGGGAATATCCGGATATCGTTATTGGATGCGCCGGCGGCGGCAGCAATTTTGCCGGACTGGCATTTCCATATGCCTATGACAAAATCAACGGCAAAGACGTTGCCATTTATCCGGTCGAACCGGAAGCTTGCCCGACAATGACCCGGGCGCCGTTTGCTTATGACCATGGTGATACGGCCGGCTATACGCCGTTGCTTCCCATGCACAGTCTGGGCCACACCTTTGTGCCGCCGCCACTGCACGCCGGTGGATTGCGTTATCATGGGATGGCACCGACCGTGAGTCAGCTTATTGTGGAAGGTATTTTAGAACCGAAAGCTTTTGGACAGATCGCCACCTATGAAGCCGGACTTCTATGTGCCAGGACAGAAGGGGTCATCGCTGCTCCGGAAACCAATCACGCTCTGGCCTGTGTGGTGGATGAAGCCAAAAAGGCCAAGGAAGAAGGCAAGGAAAAGGTCATTCTTTTCAACTGGAGCGGGCACGGCCTGATTGACCTTGCGGCCTATGACAAATACCTGTCCGGCCAACTCGAGGATTTTGCTTTTCCGGCCGAGGACATTGAAGAGGCCGAAAAGGTGCTGGAAAGCTATCCCAAACCGGAGATCCTAAAAAGCGTTTAAGCCCCTTATCTTCCATTTAGCGGCCTTATGAAAAAGATACGCAACAGTATGGTGCGGCGTTGCCCTAGATTGGGCAACCCCGTACCGTTTAACTACTGTGAATTCTGCGGTGACGAACAGCAACCCTGCTTCAAAATTCTGGACTGCTGGTGGGAACACTTTGATGTGATGCAGTATCTAAAGGACAATTTGACTGAAGATCAATTCAGCCGTCTGATGGAGGCACGTCCCAAACCAAAGGTCGCCAGCCTGATTGAATTGATCGAACAGGCCAGAAAACGCAACAGCTAAGTCCATCGATTCGTAAATGCGATGACGTATTTACTCACTCAGGACTTAGTGCTGAGTTAGCAATTATGTTGGGTGGATAAATAATTAGATGTCACTGTAATTGCGGATCGAAGCACTAAGTGGCCTTGCAACTTTTCCAAATAGGATGGGGACACTGATTTGACGATGGCCTTTTAGCATATTTTTGTTAAAAGGCCATCCGTTTTTATAGAATCTTAACGGGCATTATCTGACAACATGCTGTACGAAAATGAAGCTTTCAGGTTTCAGCTATTAAAAAAATCAAAAATACCAAATCATAAATTCCAAACAAATCACAATGACCGAAATTCAAAATCCCAAACTTTGACGTTTGATATTGTTTGAGATTTGGATATTGTAATTTGTTATTTCCGGTTTATCCGGATCGGGAGGATATCATGAAAGTACTTGTCAGCGACGTTCTCGGAGATGTTGGTATTAAAATGTTTCAGGAAGAAGCGGGGATCGAAGTAGATGTCAAGACCGGATTG
The DNA here is from genome assembly GCA_947259065.1 of uncultured Desulfobacterales bacterium. Taxonomy (GTDB): domain Bacteria; phylum Desulfobacterota; class Desulfobacteria; order Desulfobacterales; family JAFDCJ01; genus JAFDCJ01. Next base: position 20 of record CAMYLH010000656.1, on the reverse strand, counting down.
GCCCCCGATGAACTCAAAGG
>CAMYLH010000655.1 GCA_947259065.1 uncultured Desulfobacterales bacterium | reverse complement strand
AGGCCAATTTCGCGTCGCTTTGCAATTGGACGCAAACGGCAAAGCGGTTCACAATACAACGGTGTTTAAACGCTATATCAAAGTTTTCGGGCGCTTATGAGGACCATCTGTCTGCTCGCTCAAAAAGGCGGAACGGGGAAGACGACCTTGTGCCTGCACCTGGCGGTGCTGGCCAGTGAACTCGGACGTAACGCCACCGTCATCGATATCGACCCGCAGGCAAGCGCGAGCGCCTGGAAGCGTCGACGGCAACGCGACATACCCGAAGTTCTCCGCTATGAAGCCAAAGACCTGTCCGGCGTATTGGCCGGCTCTGAGCAACCGGACAAGGAACTGATATTTCTGGATACGGCCCCGCACAGCAGTCACGAGGCGGCCACCGCGGCGGCATTAGCCGACTTGGTACTGATCGTCAGCCGGCCCGCCATCCTCGACCTCGAAGCGATCGGCGAATCAGTGAAGATTGTCAAGAAACAGCGCAGCCGGGGCGCCGTGGTGCTGAACGCCTGCCCGCCGCCACACCGTGGCGGCGAAACCGCCATCGTCAGGGAGGCCCGCGAAGCACTTGAGGTCTATGGCCTGCCGGTTTCACCGGTAAGCGTCTCTCAACGGGCCGCATTCAGTCATGCATTCATTGACGGGCGGGCCGTGACCGAATTCGACGCCACAGGAAAAGCGGCAAACGAGATACGCAGTCTTTTTGATTGGATCGAGACGCAATGGTGATGCAAATATGAGCAGGCGAGCACGTATTACGCTGAACCCGGCACCGGAGCCGGACGTTGAAACTGAGCCGAATCAGGCTATGGAGGCGGAGCCGTTGCCAAAAACCGAGGCACGTACCGGCAATGACTTCGCAGCTGCCGCCAACGAACCGGCCAGACCGTCGGCACCCGCAAAGGGGGCACTGAATGTCGGCGCCATCATCAAGATCGTATTCGCAGGACTTGCTGCCGCGTCACTTGTACTGCTGTGGAGAAACAGAAGATTCTGAGAGATTACACCGCGGACAGTTCAGCCGGCCGCCGGAAGGCATCTGACTGACAACCCAAATGAGTATTCGAACCAAACTCGTACTCTCTCTCAGTATCGTACTGGCCTTCAATCTGGCCGTCGGGCTCTACGCATTTCAGTCCTACGGGCAGGCAACCAGGAGTGCCGAGCAGGTCAGTCGCTGGGCGAATCAGATCGTGACCACCAGTCTGTCGACCCAGGTGCACTTCAAAAAGCAGGTCCAGGAATGGAAAAACGTGCTGTTACGAGGACACGAACCCGAACGCTACGAACGCTATTTAAATCAGTTCTACAATGAGGAACAAAACACCCGGGACGCACTCGAAGCACTGCTGCCGATGCTGGTCGAGGACTCGGAGATAAAGAACACCACGCGGGCTTTTTACCAGGCACACCAGAAACTGGGCAGCCAATACCGCGAGGCCCTTTCTTCCTATCATCAACATGCCAATAATCCGCATATCGTTGTGGACAATTTGGTCCGCGGCATAGACCGCGAACCAACCGACCTCCTGGATAAGGTCGTCAGCGACACGTTGGCGGAAAAAGAGGTACGCCTGGCCGAGATCGCGGCCGAAGCCGGTAAAACAGGACAACGAATCCTGATCGCTGCGCTTGGCGCGTTGACCCTGGCGGTCGTCTTATTGATGTGGTTTGCGGATTATGCAATAGGCAAGCCGATCTCGGCTGCCACCGGCATCGCCAGGCGAATCTCCGACGGTAATCTGTCCGGCGAGATTTCCGTTTACGGGCGCGGCGAAACAGCTCAGTTGCTGCAATCGCTGAAAACCATGCAGGAAAATTTAGTGGCATATCAGGACGACCTGCGTGAAAGCGTGGAACGCACCCGTCTGCTGTTGGATTCTTCAGGTGAAGGAATCTATGGTGTGGATATCGACGGTCATTGCATGTTTATCAATCCCGCGGGTGTGAGCATGCTGAAATTTCAGAGCGCCGATGACCTGCTTGGCAAGGAAATGCACTCCCTGATGCATCACACCAGACCCGATGGCGCCCCTTTTCCGCTCGATGAATGTCCTGCGACGCATAGCTTTAGAACGGGAAAAGTCTGTCATGTCGACGACGAGATTTTCTGGCGTGCTGACGGGACAAGTTTCCCGATCGAATACAGTTCCTACCCCATCCGTCACGCGGGAAACTTGATTGGCGCTGTCGTCCTGTTCTCTGACATCACAAAACGCAAGGAAGCGGAACTCGCACTCACATACGCTCACAAGGCACTGCAGGAAGAACGCACACTACTCGCCAAGCGCGTTGAGGAGCGCACTGCGGAGCTCAACATGACCAACGCCGAACTGGCACGAAGTGCACGGGCCAAGGACGAGTTTCTGGCGGCGATGAGTCATGAGTTTCGTACCCCGCTCACCACCATCATGGGCACATCCGAGATGCTGCTGGATGGGCTTTACGGTGATCTGGCTGACGACGAGGCGCGAGCGGTAGCCAATATCGAGGAAAGCGCGCAACACCTGCTTTCAATTATTAATGACATTCTGGACGTCGCGAAAGTAGAGGCCGGCAAAATAGAACTGAATCTGGAAGAGGTATCCGTGCCCCTGTTATGCGAAGCCTGCCTGAGACTTGTGC